>JAGBQS010000297.1 GCA_017632695.1 Bacteroidales bacterium | reverse complement strand
GAGAAGCCTGCAGGCGTAGCAGCGGTGGTGACGGAGTTCTTGGCTTGCAGGTCGAGGTAAACGGTGTCACCCGCCAGCAGGATTGAGTACTCGCCGACGCCGAACGGCGCTATCGTCACGTCGCATGCCGTGCCCTCGGGCGCATAAGCCGTATTGCCAACTATATTCAGTTCGTCGGACGAAGCGATCAGGTCTTTCTTCTGACTGCCACCAACCTCGGCATGGGCTTTGTTGTCGTCGAAGACGATGAGGTATTTGCCCGCTGTGAGGCTCTCCGTGCTGAGATCTACGAGTTCGTAAGCCACTTTGCCTGTTGGGTCAAATGGTCCCTGTATATTGTCGAAATAGCTCCATCCGTCAGCAGCGTTATAGGCCTCCACTGTTCCGGCAGGTACATAGACAGGAATGGTTTTCGTTATTCCGTCGAAAGGAGTCTCTTCACTCGCAGTACCCTTTCCTACAATCGCACAGACAGGAGGCGTAACCGCTTCGCTGTTAATCGCTGTGATGGCGGTGCAGTTGGCGAACGCGCCTTCACCAATAGATGCCACGTTCTCCGAGAAGGTCAGTTCCTTGAGGTTCTTGCTGCCTGCGAACGCACCCATTCCGATGGTCGTAACGGTAGCAGGTGTCGTGAACTCGGAGTCTGCTTTGCCCGGAGCATAAGCAAGAATGGTTGTTTGCGCTTTATTCATCAGCACATCATCCACGCTGCAGAACGCGGTGTTAGCGGCATCAACGCTAATCTCTGCCAATCCGGTAGCGCCATAGAAAGCGGCCTCGCCAATAGAGGTCACGGTCTTAGGAATAGACACAGACTGCAGGTTGTTTGCATTACGGAAAGCGTTCGCAGCGATGCCGGTAACGGTATAGTCAAATCCGCCAAACGAAACGACCTCGGGCAGCGTTATCTCTCCTGAATATGCCAGCGTGCCGGCAGGCGGAAGAAGGGTTGCTACAAAACCGCTTTTATAGTCATAACGCAACGGCGCAAAGCGCTGCAGGTTGAGCGTCTTCCATTTGGTATCATCATTGTAAGTATCGTAAGCCAAGTCGGGCACATAGAACGGAGTCGATGCGGGAACAGAAACAAAGCAGTTGGTGCCCAAAGTCGGCGGAACGGTAGCATAACAAGTGACAGAGGTCAGCCCTGTACAAATCGCAAAGGCGCGCGTGCCGATAGAGGTTACGGTGCTCGGGATTTCAATCTTTTTAAGCTTAGCATCTGAATCAAAGGCATAGGCACCGATGGAAATCAAGCCCTCCGGCATGGTAACAGATGCCAGCTTAGAGCAATCTTTAAACGCATCTTCGCCGATTGATGTCAGTTTCTTAGGCAGGACAAGGCTGGTCAGCTGGTTGCACTTCTCAAAAGCATTGTCACCGATCGTTGTTACGCCATCCGGGATATTGATGGCTTTGAGTTTTGTTGCGCCGTGGAAAGCGTCAGCCGCAATCGTGGTAATCGTACTTTCGGGTATAAAGAGTTCACTTGCTTTGCCTACGGGGTAAGCGAGCAGCGAGTCCTTATCATTGGTATATAGCACGCCGTCTGTGGTGGCGTACGCCTCGTTGGCCTCATCGATGGCAAAACTCTGCAGGCCTGAGCAACCATAGAACGCATCGCTGCCAATGCCGTTGGATTTCAGCGAAGCGGGGAGCGTGATAGTTTCCAAGGAAGAGCAATTTGCGAAAGCATTGTCTCCTATTGTTTCCACCACATCGGGAATGGTGATCTCAGTCAGTGCGGAGCAACCGGCAAACATTTGCATGCCTATTTTATTTGATAACGCCATATCGGCAGTCGGTAGTTGCACAGATTGGAGTGAGGAACAACCGCGAAAGAGGAAACCCGTCGTGACGTTTGTTGCATTCTGGATAGCAACAGATTCCAAAGAAGAACAGTCGGTAAAACTGAGCTCATTAATTATAGTGACAGAGGCAGGGATGGATAAGTTTTTCAAACCGGTTGCCTTTAAGAAAGTATAAGATGGTATCTTGGTTACTCCATCCGGAATGGTGATGGATTGCAAATTTTTGTTGTACGCAAATGCGCCTTCCGATATCGATGTAATGCTCGCAGGAATGGTATAGGACGTGCCCTCTTTGCTTGCCGGATAGGCAATCAGTGTGGTCATGTCTTTTGTGAATAGTACTCCGTCCACGCTGCAATAATTGGGATTGGCACCATCCACCTGAATCGCTTTCAGCGCCGGTATGCCTTCTTCCTGCAGTGCTTCTATTATGCCATTGGAATGGCCATATACATTTATGCCTTCGTCTTCATTTATCCTTAGCACACCACTACCAAAGGAAATCACTTCCAAAGAAGTACATCCTTCAAATAACCCAGGGCCAACAGATTGGGCTGTCGACCCGATATTAGGAATAGTAATCGCGGTCAGGCTGGAACAATTCATAAAAGATTTTGCATATATGCGCGTAACCGTATTGGGAATAGATATCGCCGTCAGTTCCGTACAGTTAGTAAAGGCCCCATACATATTTGCTAAATCATCCCCTCCCCCAGACGCCAGGAAACCGCCAATTGCAGTTACGGTGTAGTTGTTGGCATTATAGGTAATGGAAGAAGGAATGGTGATGGCACCTTTGTAACGCTGGGTGTTCTCGATGTCATCCATATTATCGGCAGAATTACCCCATATGACCGTTGCTTCGCCGTCATTTGGTTCGTCGAGTTTGTAATACAGGTCACCCACTTTGACTTTCTGTGCCTGAAGGCTCATGCTTGCGCCTGCTATGAGGGCAAGGATGAAAGTAAAGATTTTTTTCATAATGTAATACCCTTAATTCGTGTCGGGCGCAACTTTTAAGAGATTGATATTTGGGTTAGTTTGTTATATACACGAAAAGCGTGGGCTTTACGCTCGCTTCATTTGATTTTCTGAGGTTCTGGACTACCT
>JAGBQS010000296.1 GCA_017632695.1 Bacteroidales bacterium | reverse complement strand
CGTATTCCTCACAGGTAGGCATGATGGCCTCGAGGAAGTATTTCATGTTGGCACGCAACTGTGCCTTGTCGATGCCTTTGTAGAGGTTGAGGAAGTCGCGGAACTTCTGGATAGGAGCCTCGTCGTTCTCGCTGAAGTTACCCGACACGAAGCCCTGTGTCTTGATGATGATGGTCTCCACCAGGGCGTGATCTTTCTCGGGAGTCATCGTCTTGGCCAGCGCGTCGGCTTCGGCCAGCACGTTACGGCCTTCGCCCCAGCCCTCGGGGAACTGGAAACGGGCCCACTCCTCGCGCGCACCCTCACGCTTCAGGATGTAGATGTCGAAGTAAGCAAACTCGGCATAGTTGAAGTAGAGGTTCGTTGCACCGTGGGGCTTATCGAGGCACAGATCGGTACGGGCCCAGTCCAGAACGGGCATGAAGTTATAGCAGATGCAGTGGATGCCTTCGGCCGAAAGGTTGCGCAGACTCTCCTTATAGACCTCAATCTGCTGGTCGCGATCCGGACCGCCGTACTTGATGGTCTCAACAACGGGGAGCGACTCGACCACGCTCCAGCGCATGCCGTAGCTCTCAATGTAGGTCTTCAGGTCGTGAATCTTCTCGCGGGTCCAAACCTGACCCAGGGGTACGTCGTGAAGGGCGGTTACGATGCCTTCGACGCCAATCTGTCTCAGCTGGGCAAGGGTGATCTTATCCTTCTTGCCAAACCATCTCCATGTTCTTTCCATGAATCGTTATATTTTAAAAGTATATACTGAAGTTACATTTATCTTGCCGAAACATACTTGTGGAGTGTTGCGCGGACCGCACCCTTGCCGGCATACAGTTCGCGAACCATACCCTCGATGCGCTCGCCCAGACCTGCCTCGTAGAGGTCGACGGCAAACACATCCTTGCGGCTGTAGAGTTTGCGCAGACAAGAGAAGTCCTGATCAGGCTTACCAAGTTCGAGCGGAGCCACAATGGCCTGAAGCTCGTCGAGCAACGGGTCGGTGGACGGTGTGAAAGGCTGTCCGTTATCGTCCAGACCCTTCAGGTAGCGGGCATAACCTGCCAGAGCCAGCGGAATGAGCACCAGATTATCCATATCCAGACCGCGAGCTATGTACTTCTTAATAGTCTCGCCAAAGCGGATAGGCAGCTTCTGCGACGTATCGGTAGCGATACGCTGTGGAGCATCGGGCATGAACGGATTAGGCAGACGGCGGTTGATGACCGTTCCGATAAACTCGTACGGATTGAGCACGCCCGGATCGGTAACTACCGGCATTGCCTCGATGTAGCCGATCTTCTGGATGAAGCTGCGGAGGTCGGCATCGGCCATCTCGGCCGAGATGAGCGTATAGTCCAGCAGACAGCCGTAAATGGACATGGCGGTGTGCAGCGGGTTCAGACAGGTGGTTACCTTCATGGTCTCGACCTTGTCCACAGTCTCGCGGGTGGTGTAGAGCGCGCCGCCCAGTTCGAGCGGTGGACGTCCGTTGGTGTAGTTATCCTCCACAACCAGGTACTGCACCTCTTCGGCATTCACGAAGGGAGCCGTGAAGGTCTTCTTGTCCGTAATGATGGTGTTGTTATCCTCGAATCCGTCGGCAGCCAGCATGGCCTGCACCTTCTCGTGCGGACGGGGTGTGATCTTGTCGATCATGGACCAAGGGTAGGTGATCTTCTTTTCGTCCTGCACGTAAGCCAGAAATCCGGCTGGAACCAGTCCCTGTTCTGCCCACTTGGTAGCATAAGCCAGCACGCCGGCCTTTACCTTATCGCCGTTGTGCGAGCAGTTGTCGGTACTCTGTACGGTGAGCGGAAGCTGTCCTGCCTGATAGCGTTCGTAAAGCAGCGCCGTAACCTTGCCCATAGCCAATACCGGCTGCAAACCGCGCTCCAGATCGGCCGGAGCTACGCTGTAGCCCTTCTCGGTAATGGTGAAGGTAATCATCTGCAGGCTGGGCTTGCGGAAAATCTCAACCAGGCGTTTCCAGTCGTCGGCAAACTGGTAGTCGGCCTTCAGGCTTTCGGTAACGGAAGCAATCACCTTCTTCTCGATGGTGCCCGAAGACTGGAGGCTGACGAGCAGCGAAAGGTTGCCGTACGGGCGGTAGGCCTTGTCGATGATCTCGTAGTCGAAGCTCTCGGCCACAATCACGCCACGGTCGTATTTACCGCTATTCAGCGCCTCGTTCAGAATGGCGGCCGGGAAGGCGCGGAAAATATTACCGGCACCGAAGTGCACCCATGTCGGCTCGTCGTGCGTCTTGCGCTGCACGGCGGCAATATCGAACTTTGGGAGCTCATAACCCTTAGCTTCCCATTCGGCAGCATTGCAGTTGCCGGAAAGAATGTCTGTCAGTTTCATTTTGTAT
>JAGBQS010000295.1 GCA_017632695.1 Bacteroidales bacterium | reverse complement strand
CAGGATGGAGCGTGTCCAATAGCCTTCGGGCTGCTCGCTGCGGGCTACGGCAGCCCCCATCTCCACATAGGTCTGACGGAACTCGTCAGTGTATTTGTAGTCCGAAGGAAGCTCGTCCAGACAGCGTGCCAGAGCTGCAAGCACCCATCCGTCGCCGCGTGCCCAGAAATCCTTCTTTCCGTTCACCGACTTGTGCTTCGGATAGACATACTTGCCGTCGCGATAGAAGAGGTGTTCCTCCTTGTCGTACATCAGGTTCTTGGCGTACATCCAATATTCGTAGAGTTTCTCGCCGTACTGGGCGTCGCCGGTAATGTTGCCCAGACGGACCATTACGGGCATCACCATGTAGAGTCCGTCCGCCCACCACCAGTAATCGTTCTTGGGGGTGGACATCTCATATTCCATGACCTCGCGCGCACGTGCAATCTTTAAAAGTTGCTGCGGATCGGTATCCGACAGGCCGTTTGCCTTGTCGATATTGTACAGTTCGGCATAGCTCTGGAAGCAGATCTGCCAGTCGCCGAACAGCACAAACTCCGGACGCTCGCCGTAATCGTAACGCCACTCAGATGGGTTGGTCGAAGTGGCACCCTGCCAACGGTTGCCTTCCGCCCAGCGGCGGGTATAGTCCAGATACTCGGTGTTACGGGTAACCTGCCAGGCTGCCAGATTGCCGGTATGATAGGCGGCATTCTGCCAGAAAGGCGAATAGTCGGCATAGGGCTTCCATTCGGTGGCAGGCGTGATGGGGTGTTCCTGCTGCCAGTGACGGTTTACCCGGTTGAGGTCGGCCAGCACGTCGGCACTTTTGGGTAAGGCCGATTTCCAGCTGGCGCACGAAGTTAACGTGCAGGCTGCTGCAAGCAGTATGAAAAGACGATGGGTTTTCATGCAAGTACGGTTTTAGGTTCCCGAAAGGAACGGTTATTCCCAATAAAGAATCTGCGGGTTGATATGCCACTTGTGGTCCTTGGGGAAATCTTCGCCTTCCCAGGCCTTCTTCGAGGTCCAGGACTGGGCAGGAGAGGTCCAGAACGGATCGTCGGCAGGCAGACCCAACGGCAGGAATGCCAGCGAGGTCATGTACAGCGAGCCGTTGTTGGTGTAGATGTCGGCCACATTGGGATGACTGCCCACAAAGCCGATGGTCAGGAAGCCGCCGGCATTGAAGTTGGTGGGCGCGCCGGTGGTGGCTTTGCCCTTGAAGATCTTCTCGAGGTCGCCCTGATACATGCGCCTGATGACAGCTGTCAGCATGGCGCGGACCTGTCCTTCGGGCAGCTGCTCAGGCAGACGCTTCTGCCAGGCAAGCATGGATAACGGCTGGAAGACTGCCAGACGGTACGGGATGCTCCGGCCGAAAACGGGATAGGTGCCTTCGGGCGAAACCAGACGCTCCAGAATGGTGCTGAACTTCTGCATGCGCTTGCGCACTTCGGCCAGACGTTCGGTTGGTCCCAGGGTACGATAGTTCAGGTCGAGGCTGTGAACCAGATAGTTGTTGCGGGGCTGCACGTCGCACACCATTTCCAGGCATTCGGCGTACATGGGGTGGATGACGTACGAATTGTAATAGTCGAAGGCAAACGACGGACCGTCGGAATACCATCCGTCGCCCTGATACCATTCTTCGGCCTTGTTGACAGCCGTCTTGATACGGAAGGCATCGTGGATGGGCTCCTGAATCTGCAGGCCGAGCGAAGCAATCAGCTTCTTGTCCTTCAGGGCCTCGCGAACAGCCGGGTCATACGAAGCTTTCAGCAGGAAACTCTCCTCCATGCCGCAGAAGAGGAACCAGTTCTGGTAAGGAGGATCATAGCGCTGCAGCTGCTGCAGCTCGTGGATGTAGCGCAGTTTGGTCTCGGTGTCGAGCGGCAGCCAGAGGGCTTCGTAGCCGCGATGGAAACTTTCCACAACGTAGGCGGCATCCACCAGCGTCTGTCCGCCCGAACCCCAGCCTAAGTAATCGGGACTCTTGGGATCGACGGCATTCCGGTAGGCTTTCAGCGCCCACTCGCGCAGCTGCTTGCGCTGCTGACCTTCGGCGGTGTCGTCATCGGGCAGCGAGAGCCAGGGAGCCAGACCTGCCATCAGGCGGCCGAAGGCTTCCATGTAGGTCACTTTCTTGTCGCGTCCGTCCCAGGTAGGCGAAACTTCCAGATTGCCGCTTTCGTAGGTCATTACCTGCTGGAGGCGGCCTTCGGCCATCGGTTCCAGAACGGGTTGCGCCATGCGGTAAAGCAGGGCCGTCCAAATCTCACGGTCGGTGGGTTCCGGTGCCGTTTTCTTTTTGGCCCAGGCGGGAGTCAGTAAAACGGCGCAGCACAGTAAGGCAAAAATCTTCTTCATGATATGGAGGTATTAACGGGTTGGGTTATTGGGGTTGGTTCAGGAAATTCTCAAGCTGGTCGCAGATGTCGTTGAACTTATCGATGGTCTTGATGCGGAACTTGCCGCGTCCGAGCAGCAGTCCGGTGCCCTTCTTGTTCAGACACTGGCTGTCGGTAATCCATTCCTCGGCGGTGTATTTTTCCGGAGAACGCTCTTCCTCGTAATAATAGCTGATCTGCGACATCTGCACATTCAACTTACTGCCCTTCTGGCTGAATTTCAGCATATAAATGATCTGGGTGCGGTCCAGTACCAGCGCCTTCGACTTGAACACCAGATACTCCACAACACCCGTCTCAAGACGGTGGTTCACCGAATCGGCCTTGGCATTCTGGAGTTTCAGGACGTTTTCGTTGTTATAATAGCGTTTTACCCAGCGCTGCAGATTGTGGTACAGTTCGTCGGCCGGACCCTTATCCGAAACATCGAACGTGCGGGTGAATGTTACCTGTCCGTCCACTTCAGGAACGGCTCCTGCCAGATACTTGGGGTCGACGGGTTCCTTAGGCTTAATCAGCTGTGCGGATGCCGATGTGACACCCAACAGCAAAAGAAAACAGCAAATTAGGTTCTTCATTGTTTGTTGTATTTAGTAGTTATGATCAGTAAAAAGGTTTAACGGTTTTATTTGCTTCCGAGCCAGAGCAGTACCATAGCGATGATGACAAACAGGAGGTCGAGCGACTTGGACTTGATGTTCTGCTCCCTGAAGAACAGCCAGCCTGCCACAAAGCCTACGATGACACCTGAACGGCGGACCAGAGAAACGACCGAGATCAGCGCATCGGGGTATGACAGGGCATAGAAATAGCAGAAATCGGCCACGCTCAGGAAGATGGAGATGAACGGTATCTGCCAGCGCCACTGGAACGGATGCCTGATGCGATGTTTGCGCGGTGCCCAGCAGATGAGGCAGACTACGCCCATCATCAGCACCTGATACATGTTGTACCATGACTGCACCACCATCTTATCCACCCGGAGGATGTTGACCAGATACTTGTCGTAGAGACCCGAGACGGCTCCGATCACCGTTCCGGCAATCACTAACCAGATCCAGATGGAGTGCTTCAGGCTGATGCCTTCCTTCCGTCCCGAAACGGAAATCATCATGAAGGCCAGAATCGAAACAATCACACCGGCCCATTGCCAGGCGTTCAGCTGTTCGCCAAACACGAATATGGCACCTAACAGGACCAGAATCGGCCGGGTGGCATTGATGGGCGAGGCGATGGTGATGGGCAGGTGTTTCAGACCGTAATAGGCACAGATCCAAGAAGCCAGCACGATGGCCGATTTCAGCACAATCAGGCCGTGAATGCGAGGATCGAGGGTCCAGGGGATGTAAAGCAGATGGTCTTCGGCAATCAGCCCCCACTTGGAGAACAGCACCAGGGGAAGGAAGATGCAGGTGCAGAAGACGGTGTTAAGCAGCAGCACCGGAATGACGGCATTGCCGCGCAACGCTATCTTCTTGAAGACATCGTACACGCCCAGCAGCATGGCGCTTGTAAAAGCCAGAACTATCCACATATAGGCAGGGCAGGTTTCGGGTTACTTGTTCTTGAAAGCCAGGGCATAGATCCGCATCTGCTTCACCATAGCCAGCAGACCGTTGGAGCGGGTAGGCGAGAGGTGTTCGCGCAGACCGATCTTTTCGATGAAGTAGAGGTCGGAATCGAGGATCTCGTCGGGGGTATGGTCGCTCAGCACCTGAATGATCAGGCTCACCAGACCCTTGACAATCACGGCATCGCTGTCGCCCACAAAGTGAATCAGACGCGAGGACTCGTCGAAGTCGGCCTGAATCCAGACGCGGCTCTGGCAGCCTTCAATCAGGTTCTGCGGGTTCTTGTACTGTTCGGCCAGCGGTTCCAGATTGTTGCCCAGTTCAATCAGCATCTGGTATTTGTCCATCCAGTCATCGAAGGCTGAAAAATCGTCGATGATCTGGTCTTGAATTTCGTTGATAGTCATATTTTATTTTTAATAGATTAAATGCATAAGTACGTCGCCTACTTTCCGGAGCGTTTCGGTCGAGATCTTGTCGAGGGTGTCATCGGTCGTGTGCCAATAGGGATAGAAGGTTCCCTCACCGTCCATGCCGGTATCGATGATGTCGATGGTCGGGATGTCGGTCATGCGGTTCACAAAGACGTGATCGTCGGTGATGCCGCCGCCTTTCCGGTCGATGAACAGGTTCCGGTAGCCCAGCCGGGCAGCCGTTTTCCACACGTGGTTCACCACATCGCTGGCATAGTAGTCCGAATAGTATTCCCGATAGAAGGTGGCGTCGCCGCTTCCTACCATATCGAGCAGAATGCCGTATGTGGCTTTGTATCCCTTCCTGCGGGCTTCGCGGCACCATTGCTGGGTACCTAATCCCCAGGCTTCCTCGTTATGGGGACCCGTCCAGCTGCTTGGGGCTCCGTTATCCTCAACGTCGGTAAAGAAGATATCGATGCCGGCACGGGGCTTCCGGAGCGATGCCTGACGGGCAATCTCGAGCAGGACGCCCACACCCGATGCACCGTCGTTGGCAGCCATTACCGGCTCATTGCGCCGGGCAGGATCCGGATCCTCGTCGGCCATCGGCCGGCTGTCCCAATGTGCCATGAGCAGGATGCGGTGCGAGGCTTCGGGGTTATAGCTTCCCATAATATTGATGCAGGGATATGTGCGACCGTCGTAGGCAGTTACCGTAGAGCGCTGTTCGGTGACAACGGCTCCGTAGCGGGTCAGCTCCTGCTGCAGCCATCGGGCACAGTCTTCCTGTGCCTGGGTTCCGGGTACCCGCGGGCCGAACTCCAGCTGACGGGCTACTGCTGCAAAGGCGCTGTCGCCCGAAAACGCCGGTACCTGTACCGTTCCGTTCCCGGCGTTATTAGCCGTCGGGGCAGGTTTCCCTTTCGTACATCCTGAAAGCAGGATAGCTGCTATGATGAGTAGTAAATAATGTGACATCGGTTTTATTATTCCGGCACAAAGTTAGTGCTTTTTTGCCGATTTAAACTACAAAAAGACTATTTTTTTATGCTTTTCAGCATTTTTTATGATTTTTTTTACGATTGTTATGTTTTATTTGGATAATTTTGTGTACTTTTGCGCACCATAATAAATAAATAAGCCCAAATATTGCTTAATATACGATGAACAACCGTATTACCCATGAAGGGGTAGTCAGTCGTGTTGAGGGACAAAAGGTAACTGTGCAATTCGTGCAGCGTTCAGCTTGTGCGGGTTGTCACGCCAAGATGCTCTGTTCGGGCGGCGATGCCAAGCAGCGATCTGTGGTGGCCGACAGTTACGGACTCAACTATTCGGTCGGAGAAGAAGTGACCGTCGAGGTTACCAGCCAGTTGGCATGGACAGCTATGTTCTATGCCTTCGGGGTTCCTACCGTGCTGGCCCTGCTGATTCTTTTTCCTGCCATCGGCTGGCTGGGCGAGATGGGTGCCTGCCTGCTTGTGCTGGGTATTCTGGCCGTTTACTACGGTATCTTCTACCTGTTCCGGAACCGGCTGGAACATAAGGTGGTGTTCGTTCTGCATCGCAAACAAATCGATTAACAAAACATATTAGTATCACTATGAATGTAATTCTCATTTCCCTGATCGCACTGGGTGCGATCGGACTCATAGGAGCTTTGCTGCTCTATCTGGTGGCAAAGCAGTTCTATGTTTACGAGGACCCTCGCGTGGGTCAGGTTGAGGAACTGCTGCCAGGTGCCAACTGCGGCGGCTGCGGTTTCCCGGGATGTCATGGTATGGCTGATGCTTGTGTCAAGGCAAAGGATTCCAAGGGCGAACTGGGCGGACTGTTCTGCCCCGTCGGCGGTAACGATGTCATGGCACAGGTTTCGGAAGTGTTGGGTATGGCTGCCGCTGCCGCCGAGCCTAAGGTGGCTGTGGTGCGCTGCAACGGTAACATCTGCAGCCGTCCTAAGGTGGCCGTGTTCGATGGTGCCAAGTCGTGCGCCATTGCCGCATCGACCTTCTCCGGCGAGACAGCCTGCGCCTTCGGCTGCGTAGGTCTGGGCGACTGTGTGAAGGCCTGCCAGTTCGATGCCATCCATATGAATGCCGAAACGGGTCTGCCGGAAGTTGATGAAGAGAAGTGCGTAGCCTGCGGCGCCTGTGCCAAGGCTTGTCCGAAGTTCGTCATCGAGATCCGCAAGAAGTCGGCAATGGCCAAGGCTCCTACTGCCAAGCGCGTCTGGGTCAGCTGTATCAACAAGGATAAGGGTGCCGTTGCCCGTAAGGCCTGTGCCAATGCCTGCATCGGTTGCGGCAAGTGCCAGAAGGTTTGTAAGTTCGATGCCATTACCATCGAGAACAATGTGGCATTCATCGATAGCGAGAAGTGTAAGGCTTGCGGCATGTGCGTAGCCGAGTGCCCGACAGGTGCCATCCACGCTACCGAGCCGGTTATGGCTGTTGTTGAGAAACTGAAAGCCAAGAAGGCTGCCGATGCCCAGAAGGCTAAGGAAGAGGCTGCACAGAAGGCTGCTGAGGCAGCTAAGGCAAAGGAAGAAGCCGCCAAGGCTCCGGAACCCGTGAAGGTTGCAGAACCCGTGAAGGTTGCAGAGAAGGCTCCTGAAGCTCCCAAAGCTCCGGAGGCTCCTAAGGCTGAATAATCCCTATTAGTAAATTGTAAAAGCTAACACAGAATATGAAGACTTTCAAACTGGGCGGTGTTCATCCCGCTGCAAACAAGCTTTCGGCTAAGGCTCCTATTGAGGTGGCCGAAGTGCCTGCACTGGTAGCCATCCCAATGGCACAGAACCTGGGCGCTCCCTCGAAGGCTATCGTCGCTAAGGGCGACAAGGTTAAGGTCGGAACTCCGATTGGCGAGCCGGGCGGCTTCCTTTCGAGCTACGTTCACTCTTCTGTTTCGGGTACAGTCGATAAGGTCGACTTTGTAGAAGATGCCACAGGCAAGAAGGTGCCTGCCGTATTCATCAAGGTTGAAGGCGACGAATGGGAAGAGTCTATCGACCGTTCGAAGGATATTGTCCGTGAAATCAAACTCGAGAAGCAGGAGATTATCGATCGCGTGAAGGCGATGGGTATTGTCGGCATGGGTGGCGCCACCTTCCCGACACAGGTCAAGCTGACTCCTCCTCCCACAGCCAAGCCTGAGTGCGTCATCATCAATGCGGTTGAGTGCGAGCCATACCTGACTTCCGACCACAGCCTGATGCTGGCTCATCCGGAAGAGATTTGCATCGGTGTGCAGATTCTGGAAAAGGCTATGGGCGTCAAGAAAGCATATATCGGCATTGAGGCCAACAAGCCGGATGCCATTGAGCTGATGCGTAAGACGGCTGCTGCCGGCTTCCCCGACATCGAGATCGTTCCTCTGAAGCTCAAGTACCCGCAGGGCGGCGAAAAGCAGCTGATCAATGCAGTTATTGGCAAGGACGTTCCTTCGGGCGGTCTGCCGATTGCTACCGGTGCCCTGGTTCAGAATGTGGGTACTGCATTTGCCGTTTACGAGGCTGTTCAGAAGAACAAGCCGCTCATTGAGCGTATCGTAACCGTTACGGGTAAGAGCGTGAAGAAACCGTCTAACTTCCTGGCCCGTCTGGGTGTGCCGATCCAGAACCTCATCGAGGCTGCAGGCGGTCTG
>JAGBQS010000294.1 GCA_017632695.1 Bacteroidales bacterium | reverse complement strand
GGCGCATCTGGCGCAGTATCGGCGACGAGAACAGGAACTCCTGCAAAGCCTGACTCTCCTTCTGAAGACTCGTGTCTTTGGATCCTTCCCATTCTAATTTGCCCTGATACAGGAACGTGATATTGTCGCCTATCCCGAGTAAGGAATTCATGTCGTGCGTGTTCACAACGGTCGTGATGTTGTACTCTTTGGTGATGTCGTCAATCAGCCGGTCGATGAGGATGGAGGTCTGCGGATCGAGGCCGGAATTGGGTTCGTCGCAAAACAGATACTTCGGATTCAGGGCGATGGCGCGGGCAATCGCCACACGTTTCTGCATGCCGCCCGAAAGCTCGCTCGGCATTTTCCCGAGGGCATCCTTCAGTCCCACACGGTTCAGGCAGAACTGAACGCGGTCCGAAATCTCGCGGCTGGTCTTGTCCGAGAACATGCGGAGCGGGAATGCCACATTATCGGCCACGTTCATCGAATCGAACAGGGCCGAACCCTGAAACAGCACCCCGATCTGCTGCCTGGCACGTTTCATCTGGGTCTGCGAGTAGCGGAGTATGTCGGTTCCGTTATAAAGAATCTCGCCGCTGTCGGGTTGCAGCAGTCCGATCAGGCATTTCATCAGGACGGTCTTGCCCGAGCCGGAAACGCCGATAATCAGATTGTTCCGACCTGGGTAGAACTGGCAGCAGATGTTGTGAAGTACCTGCTGCGTGCCGAAACTTTTGTTGAGGTTCTTTACCGAAATCATGGTTGATATTTGCTGTGTGCCCTTAAGGAAAATTTTTGTTCCCTAACTGGGAAAAATTTACGCCCTAACTGGGGACTTTTTTTACGCTCCTACGGGGAAAATTTTACTTCCCCACGGGAAAGCATGTTTTTTGTCTTAAGGGAAATATTTTTTTTGTCTTAAGGAAACGTTTTTAAAGCAGTAATTGCGTCAGGATAATGTCGCTCATCAGAATCAGTACCGATGTGGTGACTACCGCCTGTGTGGAAGCTTTGCCTACCTCCAGCGCGCCGCCCTTTACGTTGTAGCCGCAATAGCCGGCAATCGAGGCAATCAGGAAGGCAAAGAAGCAGCCTTTCTTGAGACTGTAGTACACGTGACCGGGTTCGAAGAACGTCTGCAGTCCGTCGATGAAATCCTGTGTGGGCGGCTCTCCTGTAAGCCAGGCTACGGCCCAGGCACCGATCAGTCCGGTTCCGATGGAAAGGATCACAAGAATGGGCATGAACACGATAAGTGCCGCCATTTTGGGCAGGATGATGAAGTTGGCCGAGTTGACCCCCATAATCTCCATTGCATCAATCTGTTCCGTAATGCGCATCGTACCGATTTCCGACGATATGTTCGACCCGATCTTGCCGGCCAGAATCAGACACATCACCGCCGACGAGAACTCCAGCATCAGAATCTCGCGTGTGGTGTAGCCGATGATGTAACGGGGAAGTATGGCATCGCCCATGTTGAGCACAATCTGGAGCACGCATACCGCTCCGATGAATACCGAAATCAGGCAGACGATGCCGATGGAGTCGATGACCAGCTTCTGGGCTTCGAGTATGAACTGCCTGCCAAACATCCGCCAGTTGTCGGGTTTGGTAAAGACGCGCCGCATGAGCAGCATGTAGCGTCCCAATGTTCTTATGGCACCTGAAATTAACATACTCGGGTGCAAAGATAGTCAAAAAAATATAGAACGGAACTTTTTTTGCCGTTTTTCTGCTCTTTTTTCATCTACATTGCAAAAAAATAGTTATCTTTGCCGAAAAATTACAGGACTATGGACGAATTCAAGAGTGTGTTGCGTACCGATCAGCTGGTGAAGCGATACGGGCAGCGAACGGTGGCCAATCATGTTTCAATCAACGTGAAGCAAGGCGAAATCGTCGGCTTGCTGGGACCCAACGGCGCGGGCAAGACTACTACTTTCTATATGACGACCGGTCTGATTGTTCCCAACGAAGGCCGGATCTTCCTCGATGATCAGGATATTACCAAGTTCCCCGTTTACAAGCGCGCGCAGGCCGGCATCGGCTATCTGGCTCAGGAGGCATCGGTGTACCGCAAGATGACCGTCGAGGATAACCTGAAGGCCACTTTGCAGATGACCGGACTGTCCGATAAGGAGCAGGATGAGAAACTGGAAAGCCTGATTGCCGAGTTCCGTCTCCAGAAGGTGCGCCGCAATTTGGGCGACCGTCTGTCGGGCGGTGAACGCCGCCGTTGTGAGATTGCCCGCTGCCTGGCCATTTCGCCTAAGTTCATCATGCTCGATGAGCCCTTTGCCGGAGTTGACCCGATTGCGGTCGAGGATATCCAATACATTGTTTATAAATTAAAGGAAAAGAACATCGGCATTCTCATCACCGACCATAATGCTCCGGAAACCCTTTCCATCGTCGATCGTGCCTATCTGCTCT
Organism: Bacteroidales bacterium; assembly: GCA_017632695.1. Taxonomy (GTDB): domain Bacteria; phylum Bacteroidota; class Bacteroidia; order Bacteroidales; family UBA3663; genus Liminaster. The sequence goes on along the minus strand of JAGBQS010000294.1, from coordinate 3,127 downwards.
TCGAAGGTCAGATCCTGTTCCAGGGAACGTCCGAGGAACTGGCCGCCAACCAGATGGTCCGCGAAAGATATCTGGGCCGCAACTTCGTCTTTATCCGTAAGAAATTCGACCAGCCTTCCACATCCGAATCGGTGGCAGGAAAGCCGGTCGAGGTGGCAAAATGATGCCGTAAAACATATCCGCACATTCGTGCAACCGATTTTTCTTTGCAGATTTTAGCAAAAATAGTGCGGAAATTTGGAAATTGGATTATTTTTTCCTAACTTTGCAACCTCGAAGAATAAATCTAATTATTAGAGTGACACAAACAATACACACATTTTTATTAATAATTTAATTATGGAAAACAAAAAACGCGTTTATCTCTTCGGTAACGGTAAGGCCGAAGGGAAAGCAGACATGCGAAACCTGCTTGGCGGTAAAGGTGCAAACCTCGCCGAGATGAACCTGATTGGTGTACCAGTACCTCCAGGATTCACCATTACCACCGATGTATGTAACGAATATTACCAGATTGGCAAGGATAAGGTAGTTGAAATCCTGAAAGAGGACGTTCTGGCTGCCGTTAAGCATATTGAAGGCCTGATGAACAACCAGTTCGGCAACCCGGCCAATCCTTTGCTGGTTTCTGTACGTTCGGGTGCCCGTGCTTCTATGCCGGGTATGATGGATACCATCCTGAACCTCGGTTTGAACGATGAGGTTGTTGAGGGTCTCTCAAAGAAGACCAACAATCCTCACTTTGCATGGGACTCTTACCGTCGTTTCGTACAGATGTACGGCGATGTTGTGATGGGTCTGAAGCCGGTTAACAAGACCGATATCGACCCATTTGAGGCCATCATCGAGAAGGTGAAGGAAGAGTGTGGAGTTGTGCTCGATAAGGATATTCCTGTTGAGGGTCTGCAGAAGCTGGTTGTCGAGTTCAAGAAGATGATCAAGGAACGTACAGGCCAGAACTTCCCGACCGATGTTTACGAGCAGTTGTGGGGCGCTATCTGCGCTGTGTTCGACAGCTGGATGAACGAGCGCGCTATCCTTTATCGTAAGATGGAGGGCATTCCTGCCGAATGGGGTACAGCCGTTTCGGTTATGGCAATGGTATTCGGTAACATGGGCAATACTTCGGCTACCGGTGTTTGCTTCAGCCGCGATGCTGCTACCGGCGAGAACCTCTTCAACGGCGAGTATCTGGTTAATGCACAGGGCGAGGATGTTGTGGCCGGTATCCGTACTCCACAGCAGATCACCAAGATCGGTTCACAGCGTTGGGCTGAGCGTGCCGAAATCAGTGAGGAAGAGCGTGTGGCTAAGTATCCTTCCATGGAGGAGGCTATGCCTGAAATCTACAAGCAGCTCGATGAACTGCAGACCAAGCTCGAGAACCACTATCACGACATGCAGGATATGGAATTCACCGTACAGGAGGGCAAGCTATGGTTCCTCCAGACCCGTAACGGCAAGCGCACGGGTACCGCTCTGGTGAAGATCGCTATGGATTTGATGCACGAGGGTCTCATCGACGAGAAGACTGCCATTCTGCGTTGCGAGCCTCAGAAGCTCGACGAGCTCCTGCACCCAGTATTCGATAAGAATGCCCTGAAGAAGGCTCGCGTTCTTACCACCGGTCTGCCAGCTTCTCCTGGCGCTGCCTGCGGTCAGATTGTCTTCAATGCCGACGATGCCGAAGCTTGGCACAAGAACGGTCATCAGGTTATCATGGTACGTATCGAGACCTCTCCTGAAGACCTTGCCGGTATGGCTGTAGCCGAAGGTATTCTTACCTGCCGCGGCGGTATGACCTCTCACGCAGCCGTTGTTGCCCGCGGTATGGGTAAGTGCTGCGTATCAGGTGCCGGTGCTATTCAGGTTGACTATGTGGCCAAGACTGTCAAGATCGAGGATATCACACTTAAGGAAGGCGACTTCATCTCGCTGAACGGTTCTACCGGTCAGGTTCTTCTGGGTCAGGTTGAAACCAAGGCAGCTGAGATTTCGGGCGACTTCGCCGAGCTCATGGACCTCTGCAACAAGTACACCCGTCTGGTGGTTCGTACCAATGCCGATACTCCTCACGATGCTACCGTAGCCCGTCAGTTCGGTGCTGTAGGTGTAGGTCTTTGCCGTACGGAGCACATGTTCTTCGAGGGTGAGAAGATCAAAGCTATGCGCGAAATGATTCTGGCCGAGAACAAGGAAGGCCGCGAAAAGGCTTTGGCTAAGTTGCTGCCTTACCAGACCAAGGACTTCTACGGAATCCTGAAAGCTATGGACGGTCTGCCGGTTAACATCCGTCTGCTCGATCCGCCTCTCCACGAGTTCGTTCCTCATGATCTGAAGGGTCAGCAGGAAATGGCCGACACCATGGGTGTAACGCTCGATTACATCAAGAACCGTGTGTCTTCGCTGAGCGAGAACAACCCGATGCTGGGTCATCGTGGCTGCCGTCTGGGCAATACCTATCCTGAAATCACCGAGATGCAGACCCGTGCCATCATCGGTGCAGCTATCCAGCTCCGCAAGGAGGGTTGCGATCCGCATCCTGAAATCATGGTTCCGCTGGTTGGTAAGCACAACGAGTTCGAACAGCAGGAGGAGATCATCCGCAGCACAGCCGCAGAGCTCTTCAAGGCTGAAGGTGTTGAGCCGTTCGAGTTCAAGGTAGGTACCATGATCGAGATTCCTCGTGCCGCCCTTACTGCCGATGCAGTTGCTGCACGTGCCGAATACTTCAGCTTCGGTACCAACGACCTTACCCAGATGACCTTCGGTTACAGCCGCGACGATATCGCATCGTTCCTGCCTGTTTACCTCGAGAAGAAGATCCTGAAGGTTGACCCGTTCCAGGTACTCGACCAGAAGGGTGTAGGTCAGCTCATCAAGATGGCTGTCGACAAGGGCCGTTCGGTACGTCCGACGCTCAAGTGCGGTATCTGCGGCGAGCATGGTGGCGAACCTACTTCTGTTAAGTTCTGCCATCGCGCAGGTCTGAACTACGTAAGCTGCTCTCCATTCCGCGTGCCTATCGCACGTCTGGCCGCCGCCCAGGCTGCCGTCGAGGAATAGACGAAAGATGTTGAAAATTAGTGAAATACGAGGCAAGTGCTTGGCAAACAGGTACTTGCCT
>JAGBQS010000293.1 GCA_017632695.1 Bacteroidales bacterium | reverse complement strand
CCTGCGAATAAAAAAGTACGTTTGCCTGCAGTATTTCTCCGCTGCGAGGGTCGCAATAATGTTTGCCTTCTGCGTTGGCTAATTCACTGTCCACGCAGAAAAACACATTGGTTCCGAAACGGAAAGGATCGAACTTTCTGCCTGCCTGACTGAACGGAACGGCCTTGACCTGTTTGGGACGTCCGATGGTAGCGAAAGCGCGGTTCCAGTCTTCTATGCCCAAGCGGATGGCATTTTGCCAAAGAGCCGGAAAGCGGTCGTCGATATAAAAAACAATCTGTTTCTGACGGCTGATATCGAACCGGTCGATACAGCCTTTGACCTCGCTTCGGAAGTTTAAGCGAGAATCCGATGGACGGCTCTGCATCGGTTTTTCGGGAAGCAGAACCAAGGATTTGCGGACGGTAATACGATAAGGAACGCTATCGGTCCGATAGGAGTAGTCAACGCTCGCTTCAAGCTGTCCGAACCTGTTGTCTCTGTAAGTGACTTCGGAATTATCAAGCTCGCCGGGATTAATACGTCCGCAAATGGGATCCACCCCCTTCTGAATACTTTTAAAATAAGGAGTCAGATCTACATAAACGGCATTAGATTTCTTTTGGGTAATAGGAAGCATGACGGCCACCGGACGCCAGCGGTCGTCGATGCCTTGAATACATAAACTGTCTTTCACGATGCTGAGTCTGGTAAGTCTGGGCTGGTAAATACGCAGTCCCCGGCAGACCCGGATTTTTCCCTGATTCCAGGGATGACTCACCTGTTCAATCTGGGTGGCAGCTACAAAATCATGTTCCAGCATACTCAATGGTATGCGGGTCAGCTGTTGTGCCGGCATCCAGGCAAACTGGAGCAGCAACGTGAAAAACAGTATCAGTCTGTACATTCTTTAATTTACTTGTTGATTACTTTCTTGCCGTTTCGGATTACGATACCCTTGTAGTCGGAACCAACCTGCTGTCCGGCAAGATTGATGCTGATTGCGCGGTTGTCGGAAGCTTTCTCTTCGATGGCAGCAAGACCGGTCGTATCAGCCTTCGGACCAGTCCAAGGAATGAACTTCAGGTCGGCCTGAGTAGTACCCAGCGTTTCGGCAATGTTGCTGACAGCTGTGGTGTTCAGAGGCAGATAGAGATGTTCACCTTCGCCCAAAGCGCACGATGTGTAATTATCGGCTGCATAAGCCTCATCGCGTACAAAACCTACGCTATCGGCATTGTTCACAAACTTGTAAAGCATGCGGCTCTTCTTGTAGGCTACACCTGGAGTTTCGGCAAGCCAGTAAATAACCGTCGAGTTGAACTTAGCCTGGATTGAATCGGTAGTGAAATGAACCGTATACTCACCCGGAGCAGCAGTAAGGATGACCGAACCGGCCGAGAATACGCTGTCGCCCTGATGGTTGAGATAATTCAACTGGGTGGACTTAGCTGTTGCGTTGATGCTTGTTACGGTTACATTTTCCGAAATGCGGAAGTTCGAGCTTACGTTCATGGCCAGGTGTCCGGTAGCAGGAACCGTTACTACGGTATCCATCTCGGTAACATATTCGCGAGGCTTGATGGTAGTCGATACGGCGAGGTCGTTGGTCGAATTGTCGGTATCGGCCAGAATGACGCGATTCTGAAGCAGACGGGCGGTCTTGCGGTAATAAACCTCACCGCTGAAGCTGGTGCAAATCTGCGAGCCCTTGTCGATTTCGCTGTACAGATGCTTCCATTCATCCTCGGCATAATTCTTGTTCATGAGTTCGATACCGTCGATGACATACTTGGCAGGAATACGGAGGTATTGGTTACCTTTGGTCTTGCCGTACTGGAACGTGGTATCTATGGCAGCCATCTGGTCGTCGGTAGCCGTGAAGAGGGTGAGTTGAAGAGGACCTGCCTGCGAAAGCAGCATATAACTGATGGCAGAATAGGCCGTATAGGTCAGCTCAAGAGCCTCTACCGACGCATTGTTGGTCTTGTTGCCGGCATTGTCCTTAGCCTCGAAGTCGGCACCGGTCAAATCAGATTCGTAGACGCTGAATGAGGTATGGTCGATGGCGCTGTTGGCAATCAGCAGGCTTGCACCGGGAGCCAGAATGCTCTTTTTGCTTGCGGGAATCCGGAATACCTGCTTCATGGTGATGGTCGAGTCGCCATAAGTCTCGGCAATACGCGACATGTTCCACATCAGGGTCTTTGAGTCGGCTTCGCCGTTACCGATATAAAGACCGGTAAGGTCGAGGGTGTCGGAACTCTGGTTGAACAGTTCGATGTACTGTCCGTCCATATAGTTCTTGGTTGTTGAACTTGCGGCGGACGGTGTCATTCCGTAATACACCTTTCCGATTACGATTTTGCCTTTAACGGGTGCATAGGTCTTTGCACTCAGGGACGATGGAGCGAGCATGAATGCCAAAGACAAATATGCCAGCGACTTGATTGAGGTAGAAATCAATTTCATACGCATAGTTTTTAAATGTTTAGGGATTATTGTTAATTTTTTGTTGATTGTTGTCTGATTTTTCTGTGTGGTGAAATAATACTTTCCAACGAGGAAATTTATACGCTCCAACGGGGGAATAAAATTTTTCTAACTGGGGAGTAAATTTTCTCCAACAAGGGAATTATTTTTCCCCGGTTATCTATACCTTTTAAATATTGTCCGAAAAGACCTGATTAATGTGTCCGAAAAACTTAATTAAAGAATCCGGAGGACTTTATTAAAGAGTCCGAATGATATGCCGAAGGTATTGGCATCGAGGCTATGGTCGGCCTGCCAGGTCTGCCAATAACCCTTTATGAATCCTATGAAACGGTAGCCCTTGAAAGTAATCGGATGCTGGTAAAGCAAACTTACACCTCCCATAAGGCAGTTTGAATCATAGTACGTCTGATCCGGAATCAGAACCTCCTGCGCATAGGTTCCTACACCATCTGCCAGCTTCAGATCGGCCTGATTGGAATTCAGGTATCCGGCATTGAGCATAACCCACAGATGCCTGTTGCTGAAGAACGCCTGTCCGTATTCGGCATTCAGTCTGAAAGTACACAAATCGAATGTCGAAGTCGGCAACAGATGTTTCTGGGCAATATCGGTCATCGAGCCTTGCAACAGGGCGTAACGGCAGACAGCCGCACCTTCGGTAAAGTTCAGCCGATAGGAGAGATCGGCTGTCATTTGTTCCAGCTGATAGCGCTTCCGGTACGTAAACAGATTATCATAGCGGTAGGAACTGTATCCGGTCTTGCTGTCAAGCGTTACAACCAACTGCGGACGGTATTCGTCGGCATAAGCCTGCTGTGCCCCAAGGGTCAGGTCGAACTGATGTATACGGTTATCGGCAATTACCCGATGCCGGCTTTGGAACTGATAGTTATAGGTATAATACCGACCGGCTTCACGTTCGTACTGCTCGTACATATACTCGGTACCTTTTGCCAGACTTACAGAGTTTACCGTCCGATACCTTTCTGACTGCCAGGCCCATTGCAGTTCTCCGCCGAATTCGTGGTTGACATACTCCCGGCTGTAACCTTTGTAGCCGCCGATGGTTCCGGTAACAGCTTCCATACCCGACATCAGATAGTACATCAGATTCGGGTCGTCCTGAACCGTAATGAGTCCCGGAATCTTTTCTTTGTAACGGTGATACCAAGCCGAAAGACCGATGGTGCTTCGGCCGAATGTCTTATTGACCGAAGGAGTAAGCTGATAGTCGAGCATTCGGGAACGGGAGCGGGGATCGCGCAGACGGCTCAGGTCGCCCACCCTGTAATCCAATTTCAAGCCGTATCGCCAACCGCCGAAATCAACCGTTCCGACGCTTGCTACAAAGTCGAAGTTCTGGAAATCGTAGGAACCGTAAACCGAAGAACCCGAAATGAACGGATTGCTGAAGTAGGTGCGCATCACATCGCTCCAGGCCCGGTCTTTGGTACGACCGTTATCAAAATGGAACGAGCCGTATCCATACAGGTATTTCCCGACATGCTGATAGCGCTCGGAATAGAAGTTGAGCGTATTGGTCTGCCGTCCTTCCTGAACCCGATGATAATCGCCTGCATGATGGTTGATGTCGAAGGCCGAATAACCCCTGTTACGGGTGGAATCGAGCGTCAGACCTGCAGCGCTTTCCGTATGGAGCCATAACTGGATTCCGTCATCGTACATATATTCGCCCAACCCGGGCAATTCGTTCTGTGCAAAGGCAGTAGCTGCACAGATGCTCAGGGTTGCGGCAATCAGATATTTATTCTTCATAGTCGTCGTATTCTCGGGGTTTAATGGTCGATGAAACCTGGAAGTCGTTGCTGCTGTTGTTGGTATCGACCAGAACCTTATGTCCGTTCTGTACGGATTTGGTCTTCCGGTAAACTACTTCTGCGTTCCAGCCTGAAGCGGCATTGATATAGGTATAACCCGCATCGATGTTATCGTGCAAGCGCTTGGTAGTCGGATCAGTACCTGTCGTTTTATTACGTAAGGCCTCCATTCCGTCCTGAATGATGTCAGTCGGGCATACCACAAACTGCAGGCCTGTTGTATAACCGTACTTATATACTTTCCGCCAATTGGAAATATTCTCGTCCGTCCGGAAAATAACAACGCCTGTCGGTCCGCTCTGTACCAGATTCATGATGCTTGTTCCGTTGTAAATCTGATAAATCATTTCCATTGCCGGAACATTCGGATTGTTCTGGTAGTTTCCCTGCGTATCCTTCACTTCGAAGTCCGCATCCCGCAAATCGTTCTCGTTGTCGTTTCCGTCCGTATGGTCGGTAGCGCTGTTGCAGATCAGGACGGTTCCGCCGGGAGCCACATAATAAGGCTCATCGGCAGGAATCCTATAAATCTGCTTCAAAAGGATAGCCTGCTGGTATCCGAACGTATCGTTCAGGTTGGTCAGCGTCCAGGCCTGTGTGCTTTCGCTTTCGGTCATACCAATATACAGACCGCTGACGTCTACCGTATCTTCGCTCTGATTGAAAAGCTCGATGTATTTTCCTGCCATATAGGTCTTGTTGTTGTTATCCTTTGACCCGGCATAATAGACTTTTCCGATAATGATGTCTCGGTTGGGGAAGGCATTCAGTTGCAGATCAATCATGCCGTTGCCTTTAATCATCTGCGAATTCAGCGAACCGGACAAAGTGATTGCGACTGCCTCGTCTCCGCCGGAAGCCAGGTATTCGTCGGAGGTCATCGACCAGGATGTAGAAATATCGTAAACATCCGGAACGATATTCTGGAATACAGCCTGTCCGTTCTCATCTGAAAGGGCAGTAGTAGTCTGCGAACCCAGCTGCATGGTAACGGGATGATTGCTAAGGTCGACGGTGATTCCATCGGGAGCAAGGAGTCTGACTGTAACCGAACTGGCTGTAGTTGCATCGTTGAAGTCAACACAGCCGGAAAACAGCAGCAACCCGGCAATCGGTATCAAGTACAAAAACTTATTCATAGAAAGAATTGAATTCTTGGTTTTATTTCTTTTATTTGTTGCAAATGATATCTGTTGAAAAAACTGAGCGCATTACAGATTAAAGAAGATTTCGCAGCCGAACTGGAAACTGCTTGTATTCCGCTGGGTGCGCGTTGAAGTCTTGTTGCTGCTCTTGAACGGTTCGTAATAGAGGCAGTTGTTGACGAAACAGGAGAATCCGCCGAACTTGCCAAGCTCCTTGGTCAGACGTGCCTGCATATTCCAGGTGACAGGATTCTTGGTCGGTTCTTTGTCGGAATAAGTAAGATCAAAATCGCTGATCTTAATGCCCGAATTATCGGAATAGGTTCCATCGTAGGTGATGTAACCGTCGCGCATATCCGAAGTGATAGCATGATAAACCGTATTGCCCGAACCGGTACCGTCATCACAGATCCAGCCGATGGCCTTCTTGTCGGCCGAGTGGCTGTAGCTCCAGTCATACCAGATAGCCTGAGCCGTAAGCGAAACCACCATCTTCAGTGCCGGGATGTGAGTCACCGTCCGAAGGGTATTCATGGTTCGTCTGTACTTATTATAATCCAGCCCCGAAGGATAAACAACCTTAAACGGAGTCAGACCGTAAGAGGTATAATCGGTGGTCAGCAGGGCATTCCTGACGCTAACAGCTTCCAGATCCGTACTCCATGTCTTGGTTTCCGACCAGGCTCCGCTCAGATAGAAACTGGTGCGGATGGCCTTGATTTCGCCTAAATCGAAGTCCATCTCAAAACCGCGGTTCCTGGCTGCACTGGTATTGCCCACCTTACCTGTTGTCATGTAATAGGTGTGGGTCAGGGTAGGATTGACAGGCGATGCTACCGGAACGGATACGGCCGAATTGGCTGCACTGTAACCCGAAGCAATCAGTTCGTTGATCTGGTCCTGTGAATACAGGCTGTTGGTATAGGTGACATACTCGGTCTGCGTACCGAAGCCTTTCGGCGTTTTGTCAATATACCCCAACAGGCTGAGTTTACCGCCCCAAGGCAGATGAATGTCGGCGCCTGCCTCCACTTTGGTTGTGGTGGCATTCTTGAGATGCTTGTTGCGGTTCACTTCGTAAACGTGCGTCTGATAAATCAGTATCTGCTCCGAACCGTCCTGCGGCATATAGTTGGCAGCAACGATGTCGGCATATTTCTTGTCGGGATACAGATAATCCATACTTGGGGTCTTGCTGTTCAGACCATAGCCGCCCCGGAGTTCCAGCCAGTCCGTAACTCCGAAAGATGCATTCAGTCGGGGCGAAAGGGCATAGGTAGCCTCGTCGTCAAACATCTGCATACCCGAAAAACGGACGCCTGCCTGAAGTTTCAGGACATTCACCTTATTGATTTCCCAGTGGAAATTGTCTTCGGCATAGGCCGATACCTGATGCAGACTGGGGATGTCGCT
>JAGBQS010000292.1 GCA_017632695.1 Bacteroidales bacterium | reverse complement strand
GTTCTGCTGACAGGACACGTAGCAAATAGTTACATAGGCCAAACAAACGTCCTCTAACTCCACAGGCTATAAGCCTTTAACTCCCATTAACTCCTGATAACTCCAAAATAAAGAGTAAAGAGTAAAGAGTATAGGGTAAAGCAATCCCCGCAACCTGCGTTGGCAAGTTGCGGGGATTGTGTTGTTCCAGTCTGACCGGGCAGTTTGTCCAGTCAGGCTGGAAGATTATAGTCATTATTACTTCACGACTTTCTTACCGTTCATGATGTAGATGCCCTTCTTAGCAGGCTGAGCAACCTTGCGGCCGATGAGATCGTAACAGCCGGTCTTAGCCGAAGCGGCAACATTCGTCTTTGCGATAGAGGTGGAAGAATCGGCAACGTCGATGGTGATCTGCTTAATGATCATGCCTTTCTTAACCTGAAACACGATGTAGCCGGAGCCGCCTTCAGCCGGTGTGACGCTGTTGACAGTAATCACATCACCGGAGGCGATAGTGGTAGTACCGGACACTGCCTCAACGCCATTGATGGTAGCAGTGGCGCGAGCCGAACCGGGGCCTCCGTCTGAGGTACCGTCACCGATGGCCCAAACAATTTCCTTACTGCCGTCAACGGCATCTGTTGCATCGTACACGATGGTAACCGTGTTGCCATCCTTCAGTCCGTCGATGGCCATCTGCTTGTCGCTCGGGCACTTCAGTCCGCCGTTGCCTGCTACGTTGCCGTTGATACGGTCGCTGCGGCGCCATACGTGGCAAACCTTAGGCAGCAGGCTGCCTTCATCCCATTCGTAGCCCTTGTAGTCCTGACGTTTGCTGTCGGTCTTATCTGAGTTCTCCCAGCCATAGAAGGCCTGACCGTTAGCTGCGCTGCCGTTCTTGTTGCCAGGGTTCTCGCTGGCATTGGCAGCTGCCTCAAAGTCGTACACAAGAGGATATTCGTCCTGTGCCCAAGCGCCCGTCGTTGCCGTCATCAGCAGCGCGAGCAGAAGAAAAAGTCTGTTTCTTTTCATGATTGTTTAGTTTAAAATGTTTTAATTGGGTTTGTTAAATTTACAAAAGGATTGTCTCTATTTGTTTTTCAAGGCGCAAAGATACGCATTATTTCCGATATTCCAAAATAATTGTCAATTATCAACTCTCAATTATCAACTGTCAATTATCAACTGTCAACTCCAGATACCTCTCCACCCCCTGTCGGACAGAAGTCAGGCCGAAACCGGCAGGATCGACTTCCCGAAGGGGCACCCACCGCAGACGCGATATATCGTCCATGCCCTTCAGTGCGGGACGGCCGGAAAGGCGAACCTCGAAGAAAAAGTCGATGGTCTTGATGCAGATGCCCGAAAAGGGATACGTGTTGGGAACCGAAAACAGATAACGGAGCTGCGAGGGCTGCACTTCCAGCCCCGACTCCTCGCGGATTTCGCGGCACATGGCCTGCTCGATGGTTTCGTCGAGGTCGGCAAAGCCGCCCACCAGATCGAAGGTACCGATGGCGGGCTGGTTGGCGCGGATGCCCACCAGCAGCTCGTCGGCATCGTTCAGGATAACGGCTACCGTAGCACCGCGCGGATTGGTATAGTAGGTAAATTCGCAGTCGGCACACCGGCGCGCATTCTCGGCATGAACCTCAAACCGGCTGCTGCCGCAAATGGGGCAAAACCGGAAGCGGTAAAGGGGATTATCGGGCTTCATGAGGTTAACTATCAACTATCAACTATCAACTATCAACTGCCAAAATCACTCCTTCCCGATGGATACCGTCCACCATGATGTGCAGCGGCTGCGGGAAGCGGACGTGACGCACATGTTCGGTTTCGTGCAGCGGAGGCAGACTGTCCAGCACCTGCTGCTGAATGCAGCCGTCGCCCCGGAAGGCATTGATGGTAAGGTAGCAGACGCCCAGCGACGTGAGGTTCTGGAAGAAGTGCGTACCCTG
>JAGBQS010000291.1 GCA_017632695.1 Bacteroidales bacterium | reverse complement strand
CCATGATGATGCCCTTGAACTCGTAGGGTCCCGTCGGACTGCTGCTCATCGCGTAGGCCAGCGTCTCGGTCGGATTATCGTCGGCTTTCTCTTTCTTGCCGCGTACCCACGGGAAAGTCAGGTAATACTTCCCGTTGCGCTCGAAGGCAAACGGACCTTCCTTGAATCCTTCGGGCAGACCCTCTACGGCATGACCGAAGAACTTCATACCCTGCGGACCTTCCGTCGGGTTCTGCAGTTCCTCGTCGGCCAGTTCGAGCAGGTTATCCTTCAGACGCGCCACACGCAGACCGCCGCCTCCCCAGAAGAGGTAGTTTTCGCCCTGACTGGTTTGCAGCACGCAGGGGTCGATGCCCATCACGCCCTCAATGGGTTGGGGCTGTGCCGTAAAGGGACCGTAAGGTGTGTCGGCTATGGCTACGCCGATGCCGAATCCCCGACCGCCGGCTGGAGCATCCGGGAAGAAGAAGTAATAGCGGCCGTCTTTGCCCCGGACGCAGTCGGGAGCCCACATGGAGAAGGCCGACGGGTTACCCCAAGGCACTTCGGTCTGGTCCAGGATGCGTCCGTGGTCCGTCCATGCGGTCAGGTCGGCCGACGAGAAGCAATGATAATCGGCCATACAGAACCAGTCCTGTTTCTGTTCGGGATTGGCCGATGGGTGGATGTCGTGCGACGGGTACAGATAAATCCGTCCGTCGAAAACCCTTGCAGTAGGGTCGGCCGAGAACTGCCCTCCGATGATCGGATTCTGGCCCAGCAGCGGGGTTGCGGCAAGCAGTATCGGCAACAGGAAAAGATGATGCATCATAATCAGGGAGGTATTACAGTTTCAGATCGACGCATTTCAGGTCACGGTCGGCCGAAGAGGTTCCGTACAGGATCTCATACTGGCCGGGCAGGACGCGCATCTCGTTGGTCGAGGGGTCGAAGGTCTCCAGCTCATCACGGCCCAGTGTAACGGTCACAGTCTGCTGCTGTCCGGGCTTCAGGCTGACGCGTGCAAAACCGCGCAGGGTCTTGTTCGGACCCTCGGTATCACCGCTACGGCGCAGATAAACCTGTATCACTTCCGAGCCTTCGCGCTTGCCCGTATTTTCAACCGGGATGCTGAGGGTAACCGTACCGTTCTCCTGGCTCATCTGAGCCGCACCCACATTGAATCGGGTATAGCTCAGGCCGAAGCCGAAGGGGAAGAGCGGTTCCTCTTTCATATAGCGGTAGGTACGACCCTTCATGCTGTAGTCCTGGAAGTCGGGCAGCTGCGCCAGACTCTTATAGAAGGTGACAGGCAGTTTGCCCTGCGGATTACAGTTGCCGTACAGGACATCGGCCAGCGCCTCACCGCCGCATTCTCCCGGATACCAGGCCTGTACGATAGCGTCGCAGGTCTCCGTTTCGGGCACCAGCGCTATGGCCGAGCCGGAGAAGTTCACGAATACCACTTTCTTGCCGGCTTTGTGCAGCGCCTCCAGGAAGCCCCGCTGTACGGCCGGCAGTTCGATGTCGGTGCGGTCGCCGCCGCGGAATCCGGGCAGGTCGATGGGCATTTCCTCACCCTCCAACCGGGCAGAGATACCGCCTGCAAACACAACGGTCTCAATACCTTTCAGCTGACCGATCAGCGCGTCGTAGTCGACGGCTTCTTCGCGGCCGATATCGACGCGCAGGTTGGCGTTCCAGTTCTCAACCTGAGCATAAAGGATTTCAATCTTATATTCCTTGCCGGCTTCAGCCTCAAAGACCGTTCGCGTGTCGGTGGTTCGCCAGGTGCGGTGGCGGGTCTTGCTGACGCCGTCCACCAGAACCTCAAAGTAGGAGCAGCCTTCCACGTTCAGCAATACTTCGCCGCTCTGTTTGGGACGGAAGGTTGTTTCGTAATGTCCGGAGAACCCCGTCAGGTTCACGCCGGGAGCGAAGGCATAGTTGCCGTAGGTGGTTACATTGATGGGACGGGTATGCTGGCGGGTAGCCACAGGAGCACCTTCGCGCTTGCCGTTATTCCAGAATGTGCCCTTGAAGCCGGTCTTACCGTCGGCCGAACACTGGTCGTAGTACGAAACCAGACGTTTCGGGTTCACCAGATCGCAGCCCTTAAAGGTCACTACGTTCCGCTTGCCAGCTATCTTTTGGATGCCTTCCAGCAGCGTGCTGGTCTGGTTGGGAGTACCGTTGTAGTTGCCCCACATCAGCACTTCGTCGTCGGCATTCGGGCCGATAACGGCAATCCTGCCTTTCCGCAAAGGCAGTACGTTGTTGCGGTTCTGGAGCAGCACGATGCTCTGACGGGCCATCTCGAGGGCGGTTTGCTGATGCTTGCGGCAGTTCAGGATCTCAGGACCGAGCTTCGACCACTGCACCAGTTCGGGATCATCCATCTCGCCCAGTTCGAAGCGTCCGGTCAGGAGTCGGATTACCTTTTCGTTCACTTCTTCCTCGCTCACCAGACCGGCCTTCACGGCTTCCGGCAGATGCTTGTAGCCATAGTCGTAGCCGCATTCCACATCGGTACCTGCCAGCACGCCTTTGGCGGCGGCATGTTCGGCTGTCGAGGATGTTTTGTGGGTGGTCCAGAAATCGGTTACGGCACCGCAGTCCGATACCACCATGTGTTTGAATCCCCACTGTTCGCGCAGGATGCGCTGCAGCAGACGCGTATTGGCGCAGCACGGTTCATCGTCCCAGCGCTGATAGGCGCACATCACTTCGCGCACATCGCCTTTCTGCACACAGGCCTTGAAAGCCGGCATATAGGTTTCCCACAGGTCGCGGGGCGATACATTATTAATATTATCCACGTGGCGGCCCCATTCCGGACCGCTGTGAATGGCATAATGCTTGGCACAGGCATAAAGCTTGCGGTATTTGGTGTCCGAAGGTCCCTGCAGACCCAGTACTACCTGCACACCCATGCGGGAGGTCAGGTAAGGGTCTTCACCGTAGGTTTCCTGACCGCGTCCCCAGCGCGGGTCGCGGAAAATGTTGACGTTGGGTGTCCAGAACGACAGCGAATGGAAGCGCTGGTCCTTGTTGCCGTCGGCCAGCCATTTGTTGTAGGCGGCACGTGCCTCGTCGCTGGTTTCATCGAACACTTCGCGCACCAGAGCTTCGTTCCACGATGCGGCCATTCCGATCGGCTCGGGATAGACCGTCACATTGCCCTGATTGGCTACTCCGTGAAGCGCTTCGCTCCACCAGTTGAAGTTCTTGATGCCCAATCGGGGAATGGCCGGCGAATCGTCGAGCATCAGCAGCGATTTCTCCACCAGCGTCAGACGCTGGCAAAGGTCGACGGCACGCTCATGAGGTGTCAGATCAGGATTCTGGTACGGAAACTGTTGTCCGCTAACAGACGAAAAATGCAGGAAGGCGGCTCCGATGAGCAGCAAGGGTAATGATTTTTTCATTGTATTATTATTGTGTTGTGTATGTCAGACGGCTTTAGAGCTGAATTAGAAAAGGCACGTATCGAATAACTGCTAAAAACTAATCTGGCAGTTTCTTCGGGTGCAAAGATACTATATTCCTTCGAAACTGCCAAATATTTTTGAATAATTTATTGAAATCAGAAGAATTTCACGATTTCATCCAGTACCTTTCGGCCTGGTCGGGTAGGTTCTTCTGCACGATAACCTAAGGCAATGACGGCCATAATGGTCTCGTTGTCCGGAATGGCGAACAGTTCCCTGAGCTGATCGGCATCGCGTATGCCCATAATGAGCGTATCGAAGCCCATGGCTCTTGCTTTCAGAATCAGATAGCAGTTACTCAAGCCGTTGTCGTAGGCACCCCAACCGTCGCCCACTTCGTTGGTCTGGTTACCCTGGAAGAATCCGGACTTTCCGCGTTCAAAGGTCGAGACGATAAGAACCGGGGCATTTTTAATCCGGTCTTTGTTGCCGCCCACCATATCCTGTACGGCCGCCACCTTTTCAGGACTGATGGCAACATAGTATCTGGTTGGCTGCTGGTTGGCCCAAGAGGGTGCATCCTGTGTTGCCAGCATCAGGTCGCGTACCTCAGCTTCCGAAATTGTTTTGGTTGCATCGTAGTTCCGGATGCTTCTGCGAGAGGTTAATACTTCATCAAACGAAGGTGCTGACTTGACGTCTTGTGTGTTGCAGTCAGAGCAGCCTGACAGCGACACCAGTGCTACTAAGGCACTCCATAAAATCTTTTTCATTTTACAACATTATTATAATTAACTTAATAAACTTCACTTCCTTTTTAGGGTTATGAGGCTGATATGTTTTTAATCCATCGGGTAGCGGACGCCCCACTTCCGACGCAAATCATCCATGAGACGCATGATGAAGAGGGTTTCGGCATGAGGCATCTCGTCGGGTTCCAGCAAACCTGCAGCAAGCGCATCCCGACAAGCCTGGAACTCGTACTCGTAGCCTGTAATCTGCTGCGGCACGCGTATGGTTTCAACAAAGGAGCGATGGGGACCGTTGACGGTGATGGTCTGCGGGTTGTTGATATTATCGATGATCAGGTTGCCATCGGAACCGGCAATGACTCCGATGTTATCGCCCACACATTGTGCCGATGACTGGACGTTGGCCAGGATGCCGTTCGAAAGCGTCATGGTAATGGCGTTGGTAAGGTCCATTCCGGTTGCCGATTTCACGCATTGTCCGTTAATGCTTACGATGTCGCTTCCTCCCCGTTGTCCTTCTGAAAGTCCGCCTCGTGCAGGCAGGCTTGTAAACATGCGGACGAAGTTCAAGGCGTAAACGCCCAGGTCGAGTAAGGCTCCGCCGCACAGTTCGGGCAGCATGATGCGTGGTTTATTACCCATTGAATAACCCAGGGTGGCAGTAATGAGCCGAACCTGTCCGATGCGTCCTTCGGCGATGATTTTGCGGACAATGCTTACGGCAGGCTGGTAGCGTGTCCAGATGGCTTCGGCAAGGAAAACGCCTCGTTCATGAGCCAGCTCAATTACTTTCCTTGCCTGATCGGCATTCGCCATGAATGCCTTTTCCACCAGACACGGCTTGCCGGCCATGATTGCCTTGCATGTGACTTCAAAATGATGGGAATGCGGTGTGGCAACATACACAAGATCCACGTCCGGATCTGCTATCAGTTCATCGTACGAACCATACGCTTTGGGCATGTTCCATCTGGCGGCAAATTCTTCCGCTTTTTCTATTGACCGCGAACCGATGGCATAAGCCTCGATGTCGCTTAGTCTGTTGAGGGTTTCGGCTGCTATTCCGGCAATCCGTCCCGCACCAATGATACCTACTTTCATAAGCTGTTTGTTTTTATCTGATGATTATTTTCATCCTTTTGCCATCGTATAAATTGCCTTCATATCTTCGGCTTTCAGGACCTTCAGGCAGCCGCAGGTTGCTGCACCGTTACGGCTGCACTTGCGGGTCATCTCCCGGATTTCTTCGTCGGTAATTTCGCGGCCGATGAGTTCCCGGATGTTAACAGGCATACCGATGGCATGATAGAATCGTTCCATAGCCTCGATACCCTTGAGAGCCGTTCCTTCGGGATCGGTGAAGTCGTTGGGAACATCCATCACGTTAACGGCAAAGCGCACAAAGCGCGAAAGGTTCTCGTGCAGCACATAGCGGGCCCAGCTGGGCCAGATGGCAGCCAGACCGGCACCGTGTGTGACATCGAACATTCCGCTCAGTTCGTGTTCCAGCTGGTGTGTGGCCCAGTCGTCGGCAACGCCGCAACCCGTCAGACCATTGTGCATCAGGCTGCCTCCCCACATGATTTGGGCGCGATAGCGATAGTCTTCGGGGTTTTTGAGTACGGCAAAGACGGCTGTCCTGATATTACGCAGCATGGCTTCGGCCAGATCGGTGGTCAGATCCATGTCATCGTCTTTGGTAAAATAACGTTCCATAGTGTGCATCATCATATCGGTTACGCCTGCTGCCGTCTGGTATGGAGGCAGGGTAAAAGTGCGTTCCGGGTTCATGATGGCAAACTTCGGGCGTGAAAGGTTGTTGCCGTAGCCCAGCTTCACATCGCCGTCCTCGTTGGTAATCACGCTGGCCTCGCTCATCTCGCTTCCGGCGGCAGGGATAGTCAGCACGCAGGCTACGGGTAACATAGCTGTAGCTTTGGCCTTTCCCAGATAGAAATCCCATACATCACCATCGTAGCAAACGCCATAGGCGATGCATTTGGACGAATCGATGACGCTTCCGCCTCCAACTGCCAGAATAAAGTCGATGCCTTCTTCTTTACAGATTCCGATACCCTTACGGGCCAGCGACAGACGCGGATTGGGCACCACGCCTCCCAGTTTCACGAACCCGATTCCACTTTCGGTCAGCAATCGGCAAACCTTGTCGAGCAAACCCGACCGTTCGGCACTTTTGCCCCCGTAGTGAACCAGAACCTTCGTTCCTCCGTATTTTCTGACCAGACGAGCCACCTGCTCTTCCGATTGACGGCCGAACACGACTTCGGTCGGCGCATAGTAATTAAAATCCTTCATAAAATAATTAAGTTTAAGTAATCAGAAATTCCATTCATCCTGCCAGCGGATGATTGGTTTGTTGTTTTCAAATCCGATGGGTAACCAGATGTAACGGGCATCGATGGGGTGACGGGGTCGCCAGATGTCGGCCATAAAGATGTACTTACCTTCCTCAAGGGTGATTACAAAGGTGCTTTGTCCGCCGAAGGTAAGATCTGCCTTGGGTCCCCGACAGGGATTGGGGTGTTGCGTCCACGGACCCCAGACAGAGGGTGCCGAGAACATGCGGGCCTCGTTGGGCGCCCAACCCGTACAGCCGCTGGTTATCATCCAGTAGGTGCCGTTGTGCTTAAAAATAGCCGGAGCCTCGTTATGACCTGCCGGAGCCACACGCGTATAGCGTCCGGTATGGTGCAGATAGTCGTTGGTCAGTTCGGCTATATGCAGGGTGAGGTTCTCTTCCGATGAGAAGATATGGTATGCTTTGCCGTCATCGTCCACAAAGAGCGTCATGTCGCGCGACATCTGTCCTTCTCCGAAGTCGTGTTTCAGGATGAGACCCTGACCAACGGCTTTGCGCCACGAGGGTGTCCACCACTCCTTGTAGTTGGCCTCGTTGAGTGTATCCGCAACGGCTAATTCCTGTGCTCCGAACTCTACGGGCCAGGTTCCTGCATCGGCACGTTGCGAATAGAGGAACCGGTAAGGCCCTTCCGGACGCTCCGCTACAGCCACACCATATCGGGCAGCTCCATATCCCCGGCCTTTCAGTTCGAGGTGGAACCACATGCAGAACTTCTTCGTTACCGGGTTGTATATTACCTTCGGACGTTCCAGGATGCAGCCGCGTTCAATGTCGTGGCCGCGCTCGTCTGTTACGCTCAGGGCTACGCCGCAGTTGTGCCAGTTAACCAGATCCTTCGATGAATAGCACGTCACGCCGACCAACGCATCGCTGGTATGTTCGCTTTTATGTTCACCGAACCAGTACCAGGTATCGCCATATCTGAGGACGCCTCCTCCGTGGGCATTGATGTGTACTCCTGTATCGTCCGGCCATATTTCGCCGCTGCGGATGGTGCTGCGTTGTGCCGTTGCGGGCAGCGAAATGAGGGTTGACAGCAGGAAGACAGCGAAAAAGAATGATTTCATAATGTGTTTGTTTCTGTCGGTTATTTACTTCCGGACAATCACGCTGCCGCTGGCCTGATGAGTGGCCAGAATCAGCACTTCGGCAATCTGAACGTGCTCGGGAGCGTTGGCGGCATAGAGGGCTACATCGGCGATGTCGTCGCCCGTAAGCGGCTTGATGCCTTTGTAAACATTGGCAGCGCGACCGGTATCGCCGTGAAAGCGGATGTTGCTGAAGTTGGTTTCAACAAGTCCGGGCTTGAGGTTGGTTACGCGCACGGCAGTATCGGCCACATCAATGCGCAGACCGTCGCTGAGGGTCTTCACGGCAGCTTTGGTGGCACAATAGACGTTTCCGCCGGCATAGGCTGCATCGCCTGCCACCGATCCTATATTAATAATGTGTCCGCGGTTGCGTTCCACCATACCGGGCACAACGAGGCGCGTCATCGTCAGCAGTCCCTTGATGTTGGTATCAATCATGGTGTCCCAATCCTCAAAGCTTCCCTGGTATTCGGGTTCCAGACCCAACGCCAGACCGGCATTGTTGATCAGCACATCGATGTTTTGCCATTCTTGGGGCAGTCCGGCAAGATGCTGCCGGGCCTGTTCTCGGTCTCTGACATCGAATACCAAAGTTCTCACTTCTGTCCCTTTTGCCGTGAGTTCCTGTGCGATTTCTGTCAGCCGCTGCTCATTGCGGCCTGTCAGGATCAGCTTGTCGCCATTCTCGGCGAACTTCCTGGTGCAGGCAAGTCCGATACCGCTTGTAGCACCAGTTATCAAAACAATCTTACTCATATTTAAATTTAATTAATTGGTTAAACATCAAAAAACACTAAAGATGCGAAACTGAAGTTATTCGTAGTGCCTGATACGCACTTCGATGCCGTTGCCTTGCAACTGCGAAGGGATACCGCCGACGTCCGTCTGTCCGTAGTGATAGGGGAAAACAACCTTGGGCCGGATGGTTCGGGCAGCTTTTATCAGCTGTTCGGGCGTCATTGTATAAGGCTGGTTGCAGGGCAGGAAGGCAATATCGATATCGCGGACAGATTCCATTTCCGGAATGTCCTCGGTATCGCCTGCCAGATAAATACGCAGACCGTCGAGGGTCAGGATATAGCCATTATCGCGTCCTTTGGGGTGGAACTGAAGGTGACCCTCCGTTGTGTTGTAGGCGGGAACGGCCTCTACGGTGATATCGTCGGCCAACTGCAAAAGGTTGCCGTTCTCCATCGCCTGACCGGTTCCGAACATCTCGGCGCAGCGGCGATTCAGAATCAGTTTAGTATTTTCGGCCGATAGGAGTTTCAGGGTTTCAGCATCGTAATGGTCACCGTGTTCGTGTGTCACTAAAATAAAGTCGGCCTTGGGCATCCGGGAGTAGTCGATGGTCCGGTCTCGCAATCGGGCAACGGGGTCAATCTGTATTTCTTTCCCGTCGTACTCAATTCGGATGCTGGCATGCATCAGTGCATGGAACCTTACGGTTTTTCCGCTCTTGGTCTGGAAAACATCCACCTCGTACGTATCGGCAGTTACAGGCATTCCGGCTTCTTCCTTTTCTACGGTTCCGCCTTTCAGATTGGTGCACAGGAAGCCGGAGGCAGCCAACAGACAGGCAATCAGTTTTTTCATATAGTTTGTTATTTGGTTATAGAGGAGGTTTCAGCCGCAAATGTAGTGATAATCTTTCAAATACACAAATTTAAGGCCCGAAAAATTCATTTCCGGGTGTTTTT
>JAGBQS010000290.1 GCA_017632695.1 Bacteroidales bacterium | reverse complement strand
TGCCGAGCGAGCTTTCGGGCGGCATGCAGAAACGTGTGGCGATTGCCCGCGCCATCGCCCTGAATCCGAAGTATCTGTTCTGCGACGAGCCCAATTCCGGCCTCGATCCGCAGACGTCGATCCTCATCGACCAGCTGATTGACGACATCACCAAAGAGTACAAAATCACGACCGTTGTGAACACGCACGACATGAATTCCGTACTCGGGATAGGCGACAATATCACGTTCCTGTATCAGGGCAAAGTAGAATGGGAAGGAACCAAAGAAACGATTCTTCAGACGGAAAGTCAGGCTTTGCAGGAGTTCCTGTTCTCGTCGCCGATACTGCGCCAGATGCGCCACGAATAACCCTGCAGGAGAAGTTCGGAAAGGGAAAAAATGTTGCAATGAGCAGATTTTTCACCCCTTTCCGAACAGAAACTGACAATAATAGGGTCAATTTCTGTTCAATCGTCCATCAGGTTCTTGCCAAACCGGTTCTTTATGGTTAACTTTGCCCTGTCAATTCACTTAAACCCTACCAAAAAAAATGAAAAAAACGTTTCTGACTTTGGCTCTTTGTGCTGCAGTTGGGTCAGCCTGTGCACAGATCCTCCCTTACCAAAACCCGGAACTTTCGGCCGACGAAAGAGCACAAGATCTCTTGAGCCGGCTCACCCTCGAACAGAAAGTATCGCTCATGATGAACGACAGTCCCGAAATACCGGAACTGGGCATTCACAAGTTCAACTGGTGGAGCGAAGCCTTGCACGGAGCTGCACGCTCGGGTCTGGCAACCGTCTTCCCGCAGGCAATCGGAATGGCAGCATCCTTCGACGATGCCCTTCTGGAACAGGTGTTCGATGCAGCCAGTACCGAACAGCGTATCAAGTATATCGAAGCCCGGAAGAAGGACGATGTGAAACGATACAGCGGTCTGGCCGTCTGGACGCCTAACATCAATATCTTCAGGGATCCGCGATGGGGCCGCGGGCAGGAAACCTACGGCGAGGACCCCTACCTGACTGCCCGTATGGGCTATGCAGCCGTAAGAGGTCTGCAGGGCGAGGCTTCGAACCCGCATATTGCCGTTAAGAGTCCCTACAACAAGCTGCACGCCTGTCTGAAGCACTATGCCATCCATAGCGGTCCGGAATACGAGCGGCACGTATTTAATGCCGAAAACCTGTCGAACCGCGACCTCATGGAAACCTACCTGTATGCTTTCGAGCGTCTGGTTAAGACTACCGATGTGAAGGAGGTGATGTGCGCCTACAACGCCTGGAACGGGAAACCCTGCTGCGGCAGCGACAATCTGCTGACCCAGATTCTGCGCAACGAATGGGGGTATCAGGGACTCGTGGTGAGTGACTGCGGCGCCATCCGCGACTTCTTCGACGGACGTCCCGGGTTCCACAACATCTTCCCTAACGCAGCCGAAGCTTCGGCCAACGCCGTTCTGAGCGGAACCGACATCAACTGCGGCAGCAGCTACAAACATCTGCCCGAAGCCGTCAGAACGGGTGCCATCCGGGAATCGGACATCGACGTATCCGTACTCCGACTCCTGAAAGCCCGCTTTGAGATGGGCGAAATGGACAAGCTGGAAACCGACCCCTGGAACAGCATCAGCCCTCAGGAACTCAATTCCGACTATAACCGCCAACTGGCCTACCGGATGGCTCAGGAGAGCATGACGCTGCTGCAGAACCGCAACAACGTACTGCCGCTCGATGCCACAAAACCGATCAAGGTAGCGGTTCTGGGTCCCAACGCCAACGATTCGATTACCCTGTGGGGCAATTACAACGGTCAGCCGGCTAACAGCACGACGGTTCTGGACGGAATCCGCCACAAGCTGGGCGACAGTCAGGTGTTCTATCGGAAAGTTTCGGAATGGGTTACTCCCGAAGAGTTCCACAGCCTCTATCATCTGTGCCGGAACAACGGTCAGCAAGGCATGAGCGCCACTTATTGGAACAACACGCGTCGGGAAGGTACTCCTGTAGCAACCGACCAGCTTTCTTCGCCCCTTCATTTCTGCACTTTGGGCGCTACGGTATTTGCTCCGGGTGTGAATCTGACCGACTTCTCAGCCCTCTACGAAACCAACTTCCACGCTACCCAAGACGCCAAAGTGACTACCGACATGTTTGTTTGCGGCATCGGCGACCTGACCGTCCTGAACGGTTCGGACACCGTGATGCACAACGGGTTCCGAACGGGACACGGTCCGCGCCGATATGTGAAGGATTTCAAGGCCGAAGCCGGAAAGGATTACCGCATCGAGATCCGTTTTGCCTTCTTTAACCCCGATGCCCAGCTGAACTTCGATCTGGGCATCAAGCAGGAAACAGACATCAACCGGTTGCTTGCCGATACCCGCGATGCTGATGTCTATGTCTATGTGGGCGGCATTTCTCCGCAGCTGGAAGGCGAAGAGATGAAAGTTGACTTCGAGGGATTCAAGGGTGGCGACCGCGAAAGCATAGAACTTCCGAAAGTGCAACGTAACACGCTGGCAGCCTTGCACAATACAGGCAAACCCGTTGTGTTTGTGAACATGTCCGGTTCGGCTATCGGACTGGCTCCCGAAGTTGAGAATTGCGACGCTATCCTGCAAGCCTGGTACGGAGGTCAGGCCGGCGGTCAGGCTGTGGCCGACGTCCTGTTCGGCGACTATAATCCTGCCGGACGTCTGCCTGTTACCTTTTATAAAGAGGTGACCGACCTACCCGACTATCATGACTACAACATGAAGGGACACACTTATCGCTACTTTGAGGGCAAGCCCATCTTTGCTTTCGGACAGGGTCTCAGCTACAGTACTTTCGCCTACGGAAAGGCCACTCTCGGGAAAGCAGCCAAACCCGCCAAAGCGGTTACCAGATTCAAACCATCGGACAAACTGATGCTGACGGTTCCCGTTACCAATACGTCCAGTCGCGACGGCGACGAGGTTGTGCAGGTTTACATCCGGAAGGATTCGGACACCGAAGGTCCGAGAATGGCGTTGCGGGGCTTTAAGCGCCAGTCAGTTCCTGCGGGTCAGACCGTTCTGGTTCAGATACCGCTCGACGAGTTCAACTTCCGCACCTACAACCCTCAAACCGGACAGATGCAGACTACTCCCGGCTCCTATACGCTCTATTACGGAAGCAGTTCGAGAGCCGAAGATCTGCAAGAAATGACGATTATTTGTAAATAATCGGGAAATTATTTGGAGTTTTCGAAAAATAACACTACCTTTGCCCCGTTAATTTCAAGACGATATGGAGCAACAGGTAGTGTTTACTAATAATATATGTCAGGCGATAGAGGATTTCACAACACAAATCAACCACGACCGACTGTTCATTCTGTTTGATACGACAACCATCAGACTGTGCATGCCCCTTTTAGTCCCCTTTCTGAACAAGTACGAAATGGCTCACGGCGGACAGAAGGTGCATCAGATTATCATCGAGGCTACAGATAATGCCAAAAACGTTGAGTCGCTGACCGAAGTATGGACGGAACTCTCCAACCACGGAGCCACACGCCACTCATTACTTATTAATGTAGGCGGCGGTATGGTGACCGATCTGGGAGGATTTGCAGCCGCAACCTTCAAGCGCGGCATTCAGTTCATCAATGTGACCACAACCCTGCTCGGGGCAGTCGATGCTGCCGTAGGCGGCAAGACAGGCGTGAATCTGGGCAGCATCAAGAACGAAATCGGAGCCTTCGCTCCCGCTAATGCAGTCCTGATTTCTACCGCATTCTTCGAAACGCTCGACCACGACAACCTGCTTTCAGGCTATGCCGAAATGCTGAAACACGGCATTCTGAGCAGCAAACAGCATACTTACGACCTGCTACAGTACGACCTTCAGCATTGGGATACCGAATCACTCCTTCCCCTGCTGGAGTACAGCGTCAACGTTAAGCGCAACATCGTCCGGCAGGATCCCTACGAGAAAGGTCTGCGGAAAGCCCTCAACCTCGGACATACCTTCGGGCACGCCTTCGAGACCTGGTGCATGCAAAACAGACGCCCTGTGCTTCACGGCTATGCCGTAGCCTGGGGCTTGGTATGCGAACTCATCATGAGCCACCAGCAGGTAGGCTTCCCCAGCGACGTGCTGTACGAGATTGCCCGCTTTGTGCGCAGTCATTACGGTCCGCTCTTCATCACCTGCGACGATTACCCGGCCCTCTTCGAACTGATGAAGCACGATAAGAAAAATGAGGGCGACGAGATCAATTTCACCCTGATGAGCGAGATCGGAGTACCGGCCCTTAACCATTCGGCCGATGAAAAGCAGATTGGAGCCGTACTTGACATCTATCGCGACCTGATGGGTATCTGATTCCTAACTTCTGACCAACTACTTAATCCCTACGATATGAAAAACCTCTTGTTCTCAATCTGCCTGTGGCTGGCGGCTGTAAGTCTGACAGCCGTTCCTGCGCTCCGAACCGTTATGACCCTGACCCAACCGGACGGAACCACGATTCAAGTCTTACCCTACGGCGACGAGTATGCCCATTATCTGACCGATGCCCTGACCGGCGAGCTGCTGATTTGCGATGAAGCAACCGGTTTCTGGCGTCCCATGACCGATCAGGAGGTAACTGAAGCTTCAGAAAACTGGAGCTCGGCCCGTCGTGCAGCGCTTGCCGACGGCAGACACAAATTGGGCGGAACACCCACATCAGGCGATGTCCCGTTACCGGTTCTGCTGGTTGAATTCCCAGACCGCCGTTTCTCAGAGCAATACGGCAGTCTGGCTCACTACGATTCCATCCTGAACAGCGATTCCTATCGGGAACTCATCTATACCACATCGGCAGGAAAAAAGTATTATGCACGTTCGGCCCGCAACTATTTCCGGACCCAAAGTTCCGACGTGTTCCGTCCGAAGTTCGACATCATCGGCCCCGTCCTGCTCGATTCGTCATACACCTATTACGGCCAAAATGACCGCAGCGGAAACGATATGAATTGGTCCAAAATGGTTCGCGAAGCTCTTACAAAAGCCGTCAATCAGGATCTTATTACTCAAGCTTCGCAATGGGACGGCGACGACGACAAGTACGTTGACCTTCTCTACATCATTTATGCCGGCTGGCCTGAATCCGAACGTCTAGAAGACGTAAATGCCATTTGGCCGAAAAACGCTACCACAAGTGCTTTCAAAGCCCCTGATGGCACCTACTTCGCTAAAGTCAGCATGTCGAGCGAACTGATGTGGGCCACTAAATACTCATACGACGACGTCAACCTCAAAGATGACGGCATCGGCACTCTGGTCCACGAATTTTGCCACGCATTGGGGCTGCCCGACTTTTACGACACCCGCTACACCTATACCTGCTATGGAATGGATGCCTGGAGCGTTCTGGATCTGGGCTGCTATTCGGGCCGCACCCACATTCCGGAGTGTATGACGGTTCACGAACGTATGTTCCTGGGCTGGATGGAACCCGACCCGTTCCCAACCACCGATACTATCATCACGCTGGCTCCCATTTCGACCAGCAACAAGGGCTACATACTGCGCAATCCTGCCAACTCCGACGAATACCTGACCTTCGAGAACCACCAGCACGACGGCAATTGGGACGAAGCCTGGGGAACAGCCGGATTTACATCGATAGCTTCCGACTCCGGCCTGTTGATTACGCACGTGGACTATAAAGCCAGCAACTGGATTTCAAATACAGTCAACCTGGATGCCAACCACCAGCTTTGTACGCCTCTGTGTGCCGACGGTACCCGCTGGGCACAACCGAAATTTAAGACTCAGGAAGAATACAACTCCTGGCGATTCAGTTTCCAGAGCGATATTTACCCGGGCAAATCGCAGGTTACAACCCTTAATAACTCGAACCCGCTTACCATCTGGTTTACGGGCGATAGCATGCAGATCAACATCACCGACATCGAACAGCTGGCAAACGGCGACTTACGCATCACCATAGGCAACCCCTCTACGGATGCCATCCAAACTGTTCAGGCCGACCCTGTTCGCAACAACAACAGCCGTCGCATCCGGATGCAGAACGGACATCTATTTATCAAGGACTTTGACCTGCTGGGCCGAAAGTTCGATATCAAGCTGTAATATTCAGAAAAAGTGAATTCCAACCCGCAACTCGATTTGGCGTTCCAATACGCCCAGTACACACACCGGAACGTCTTCCTGACCGGCAAAGCAGGAACCGGCAAAACAACTTTTCTACGCAATCTGCGCAAGCAAACCCGCAAGCGCATGA
Organism: Bacteroidales bacterium; assembly: GCA_017632695.1. Taxonomy (GTDB): domain Bacteria; phylum Bacteroidota; class Bacteroidia; order Bacteroidales; family UBA3663; genus Liminaster. Next base: position 2,752 of record JAGBQS010000290.1, on the reverse strand, counting down.
TTGTTGTAGCACCTACCGGTGTGGCTGCCATCAATGCAGGCGGAGTTACCATTCACTCTTTCTTTCAGCTGGCTCCGGGTCTCTTTCTGCCCGGGCAGACGGTTCAGCGCAAGGATGCCAAGATGCGTTACGGCTTCTCGAAGCACAAGATCAACATCCTTCGTTCGCTGGACCTGCTGGTCATCGACGAGATTTCGATGGTGCGCTGCGATCTGCTGGATGCCATCGATGATGTACTGCGCCGCTATCAGAACCGGCACAAGCCGTTTGGCGGAGTGCAGCTGCTCATGATCGGCGATTTGCAGCAATTGGCTCCCGTTGCAACCGATCAGGAATGGACGCTGCTGAAGCCTTTTTATAATACGCCCTATTTCTTCGACAGTCTGGCATTACGGCAGACATCGTTCACCACGATCGAGCTGACCCATGTTTACCGTCAGGCAGACCAGACGTTCATCGACATCCTGAATAACGTTCGCGATAACCATTTGGATGCGCAGACGCTTGCCGTGCTGAACAGCCGATACCAGCCAGGTTTCCGTCCTGCGGATAAAGACGGATACATCACACTCACTACGCACAACTATCAGGCTCAGGAGATCAATCAGAACAAGTTGCTGCTGCTGAAGGGCGATCCTATCACCTACACGGCCCAAATTAAGGGTGACTTCCCGGAAACATCCTACCCGACCGATGCCGAACTGACACTCAAGGTGGGTGCCCAGGTAATGTTCTGCAAGAATGACAGCAGTGGCAAACACCAGTACTACAACGGCAAGATCGGACGCGTTATCTATATCTCGGCCAACGAGGTTATGGTTGAGAGTACCGGCGAGGACGGAATGCCGCAGGATATTCCGGTGCAAGCCGAAGAATGGAGCAACACCAAATATGTTACCGATGAGAAAAGCGGCGAAATCACTGAAGAAGTGACGGGTTCGTTCACGCAGATTCCGTTGCGTACGGCTTGGGCCATTACCATTCACAAGAGTCAGGGTCTGACCTTCGACCGCTGCATCATCAATGCCGGACGTGCCTTTTCTTTCGGGCAGGTATATGTGGCGCTTTCCCGTTGCCGAACGCTCGAAGGACTGGTGCTCACAACACCCATTACGCCGAATGTGGTTATGAGCGACCCGAACATTCTGCGTTTCAATCAGGCGGCCGAACAGAATCAGCCCGACGAACAACAGCTGCAGCGCGACCGCCTGCAATGCATCGATGAAACGCTTTGCAGCATCTTCGACTATCAGCCTATGCTCACCCAGTTACGCTATGTGCTGCGTATTGCCGACGAGCATCTGCCCAAAAGCCAGAAAACGTACGTTGACGGTCTGAAAGACCTGACCGTACAATGTGAGGAACAGCTGGAAAACGTGGGGATACGGTTCCAGCACCAGATTCACCAGCTCATCGCACAGGCTCCCGACTACGAGTCGAACACCCTGCTGCAGGAGCGTTTTCAGAAAGGCAACGCCTACTTCTTCCTGAAAACTACGGAGTTGCTCAACGAGTTCATCTGCACCGGCTTGCCTGCTATCGAGAACAAACGTACCAAGGAACAGCTGGAGCGCGAATTTGAGCTTCTCAAGTCGCAATACGACCTGAAAATCTTGCTGCTTATGAAAACCAAGGACGGGTTCAGCCTTGATGCCTACTGGAACGCCAAAGCGTTGTCCACCATGCAGGATTCAGCCGAATATCAGCCGGACTATGCCGGTAAGCCTAAAAGCGGAAAGGCCAAAGCCCCACGTAAAAGCTCCAAACCGGGCAGCAAGACCACTACCAAAAAGAATAAGAAAACCAATCTATCTAACTATGAATAAATTATTTTTAGCTGCTATGGCAACTACACTGATGCTGGCATCTGCATGCGGACCCAAGCCTGCTGCAGAAAGCAGCGAACCTGTTTCGTACATCGGCCGCAGTAAAATCAAGACCGAACATCTCACACCCGAACTCTTGCAGGAACTGGGCCGCATAGGTGACCTCAGTCCGGCTCCCGACGGCACAAAACTGCTCTTCGGAGTCACTTACACCAGTGTGAAAAAGAATCAAAGCAACCGCGACCTCTTCATTATGAATGCCGACGGAACCGGTATCGAAGACATTACCAAATCGCCAAAAAGCGAACAGAATGCCGTTTGGGATGCCGACAGCCGCTTTGTGTATTACCTCACCTCCGAATCAGGCAAGATGCAGGTTTGGCGCATGCTTCCCGACGGTAGTCACCGCCAGCAGGTTACTGATACCAAACGCGACATCGAGGGCTTCCTGCTCAGCCCCGATAACAAACGCATCCTGCTCATCATGACCCTTCCGACCCCACGTATCGACAGCACCCTGTTCGAGGGTCTGAACAAGACAACCGGCCTGCTGGTGGACGACATGAACTACCGCCACTGGAACGGGTTCGTAAAGGATTATCCGCATCCTTACATAGCCGAACTGGATGCTGAAGGCTTCGTGAAACCGAAAACGCTGAAGGATATTATGGCCGATGAGCCTTTCGAGTGTCCGATGCGTCCGTTTGGCGGCATCGAATCGTTTGCCTGGAGCCCCGACAGCAAACAGCTGGTATACTGCTGCCGCAAGGAAACAGGTACGCAGTATGCGTTCTCGACCCGCAGTTCGGTTTACCTCTACGATTTGGAGTCAGGCACTACCACCGACCTGCATCCGGGCGATCACGGCTATGATACGAATCCATCGTTCTCTCCCGACGGCCAGTGGCTGGCTTTCCAGAGTATGG
>JAGBQS010000289.1 GCA_017632695.1 Bacteroidales bacterium | reverse complement strand
TGTCCACTTTGTATGTACTATTTAAAGATTTACTGTTTACGGTTTATTTCTCAATTTTGCCATTTGGCTGTTGCTTCCCAAATCTGCTCGCCCCGATAGTATCGGATCAGTTCCTCCTTTACGATGGTCATCAGGAGGCACTGAAGCAGCACGGCTTTTGAGTTCAGCAGTTGGGCTGAAGTGGTGTGCAGATCGATGGCGGTACACAGCCCCTCTTCAAACTGGCGCTTGGTCAGCTGATAGGCAAGACTGTCGGCCTGAACCTTATGCTGCATCTGCTCCGTCTGCTTCCAGTAGCCTTGCCAATCCTGCCAGGCTTCCAGGCTCAGTTTTTCGAGCTCCAGCTGTTTCTGTTCGAATGCCTCGCATGCCATCCGGTAGTTGTTTCTTGCCCGACGGATACCCGTTACGGTTTGCAGCCGGTTGAATATCGGAATGCTCAGCGAAATGCCCACATACTCGCCCATGTTGTTGCTCAGCTGGTTGCGGAACGACTGACCGTCGGTGGTATGCAGTGTATGATAATAAGTGGTGTTCAATCCTGCGTTCAGCGAAAGCGACGGATACAGCTCCGCCCTTGCCTGATGCCACTCGTGTTTGGATGCCTGCATCCGGTACCTTGCCTCTTCCAGTTCGGGCGACAATTGGAAGTCGGATTTTTGCGGCCCTACTGGAGAAATTTTGTTCCCCAGTTGGGAAGCTGGATTTTCCCCGTTGGAAACAAGATCCAGACTCATGTCTTCGTTCAGGGGAAAGTTCATCACTTTCTTCAGTTCCAGTAAGGCCGAAGCATACAGATTCTGCTGACGGGTCAGTTCGTAATCGGCTTCGGCCTGCTGCGATTCAACCTGAGCCACATCGGCGGCACTCTTGCGCCCTACCTCTTCCAACAGCCGGACCTGCTGCAACAGTAACTGTGTCTCCTGCACTTTCTCTTCGGCCATCTGAACCAGCCCGTTGTAATAAGCCACCTGGGTATAGGCTTGCAGCACATCGAGCGCAGTCTGGTTCTGGCGCTGCCTCAAAGCAGACTGTCCCATCAACTCGCCGGCTTTGGCTGCTCTCAGCGCATGCAGCCGGCCGAATCCGTCGAAGACCGGCAGCGAAGCCGTAACCTGATAACCGTTATAAAAGGTACTTACATCGGTATATCCGTTGGTTTCGGGATCGATGGCCCGGCCGAAGTTATACTGGACCCCGACGCCGGCATCTACAGCTGGCAGGAAACGCCCCAAGGCTCCCACTTTGGCAGCCTTGAAGTTATCGAGCTCCAGTTCAGCCTGCTTCAGTTCGTGGTTATGCTCAATGGCATATTGCATGCAATGCTGCATGGTCCAGTTCTGCGACCAAACGCAGCTGTATGTTTGGTGACAAATGACAAATGACAAAAGAATTACCAGTCGTTGCATAAGCTTGTTTCGTTGTTTTGACGATGCAAAGTTAAAGCTTTTTCGTTTTGTATTTATCATTAATGAGTGGACGAAATGCAGATTGTCTAAAATTTTTACACCCTTTTGTCCGTTTTTTTGACAATAATCCGTACCTTTGCACCATGAAAAAATACGGAACCCTATTAGTAGCCGACGACAACGCAGCCGTCCTTACAGCTATGCAGTACCTGCTCGAAGGAACTTTCGAGCAGATTCTGACCACCACCAATCCCGATAACATCCTGGCGCTGATGGCGCAGAACCCCACCGATCTGGTGCTGCTCGACATGAACTTCTCGTTGGGCGTGAACGATGGCAGCGAGGGTCTTTTCTGGCTTCGGGCTATCCGCAAAAAGCATCCGCAGACTCCTGTAGTTCTGATGACTGCCTACTCGGACGTGAACCTGGCCGTTAAGGGGCTGAAAAACGGAGCGTCCGACTTCATTACCAAACCCTGGGACAACGATGATCTGATACGCAAGCTCAAGGACGTACTTGACATGCAGAACGAAATAGTGAGCCTCGACGAAATGGAACAGGAACACATCCGCTGCACCATCGACCGCTGCCACGGGAACCTCACCAAAGCTGCCGAGCTGTTGGGCATTACACGCCAGACCCTTTACAACAAAATGAAGCGACTCAGTTAGTTGATAATTGATAATTGACAGTTGATAATTGATATTTATGAT
>JAGBQS010000288.1 GCA_017632695.1 Bacteroidales bacterium | reverse complement strand
TCCCGGCTGAGGCAGGACTACGCATCGGGCTTTACGAAGAAGGTTCTGTGCTGAACATACTGTACGGAGGCGTTAAGCAGGGCTGGTACCCGCCGCTCATCTTCCTGGGCATCGGTGCCATGACCGATTTCTCGGCTCTGATTGCAAACCCTAAACTTGTATTGGTGGGTGCCTCTGCCCAGTTCGGCATCTTTGCTGCATACATGATTGCCTTGGCTTTAGGTTTCTCTCCGAGTGAAGCTGGCGCCATCGGTATCATTGGAGGTGCCGACGGACCTACAGCCATCTTCCTGTCTTCGAAGTTAGCCCCTCACCTCATGGGCGCCATTGCCGTAGCGGCCTATTCCTACATGGCTCTGATACCGGTGTTCCAACCGCCCATCATGAAGTTGCTGACCACCAAGAAGGAGCGTCTGATCCGCATGAAGGCTCCTGGAGCCGTTTCTTCACGCCAGAAGATTATTTTCCCGATTTTGGGTCTTATCCTGACCACATGGATCATTCCTTCAGGTCTGCCGCTGTTGGGCATGCTCTTCTTCGGCAACCTGCTGAAAGAATGTGGTGTAACCCGTCGTCTGGCCGATACCGCCAAGGGTCCGCTGATTGATATCGTAACCATTCTGCTGGGCTTCACGGTAGGCTGTTCAACACAGGCCAACTATTTCCTGACCACCGAATCCATCGGTATCTTCGCGTTAGGAGCCATCTCGTTCGTCATTGCAACAGCTTCGGGTGTACTCTTCGTGAAGTTCTTCAATCTCTTCCTTCCCGAAGGCAAGAAGATCAATCCGCTGATTGGAAACGCCGGCGTTTCGGCTGTACCGGATGCTGCACGTATCTCGCAGGATATGGGCTTGAAATACGATCCTTCGAACTACCTGCTCATGCATGCTATGGGTCCGAATGTAGCAGGTGTAATCGGATCGGCTGTAGCTGCCGGTGTTTTGCTCGCCTTCCTGGGTTAAAACATCTTCTGCAACATCCGGTTTATGGATAAACAAAAGACCTTCATTGAAAAATAGAACAGGCTTGTTCCATAATGGAGCAAGCCTGTTTTTTGTTTTCTCTATGTGGTTTTCTTATGTGGTCTCAATGAATTAACCCCTTACTTGATCTCGATGGTGCGGGAGGTGTCGACCACCGGAGCCGGCTCTGCCTTCGGGATAACGATAGTCAGAACGCCATCGGTCATCTTAGCCGAAATCTTATCCTTCTGGATCTCATCAGGCAGCGTGAATGCTTGCTGATACTTGGAGTAAGAGAACTCGCGGCGCAGATAGCGATCGTCCTTCTTAGTCTCTTTCTTATCTGCATGATCGGCATTGACCTCTTCCTTCTTTTCCAAAGAGATTACGAGATTATTGTCGTTGTCGACCTTAACCTGAAAGTCATCCTTGGTCATACCTGGAGCTGCTACTTCAACCCTGTACTCTTTCTCGCCCTCGATAACATTGACTGCAGGAGCGCTGACATTGTTATGACGGGTTGGTACGCAATAGCCGGTGTTGTCATCGAACAAATCGTTGAACAATGTTGGGAACCAGTTCGAATCGTTGAATCTTGTAATAATAGGTAACATAGTTGTATTCCTTTCTATTTTTAAGTTAAACATTTCTTTTTTTGTGCAGTCTGCCGAAGCATCGCTGCACCCTATTATATGCAAGAGGCGTGCCAATCCGGTTTTACCGGCAATGAAACACTTTTTAACTGGCAATTTGTCAAAAAACAGTAGAAAAACAGGAATTTCTGTCCCGTTTTCTGACAAATTGACCAACAAACGCAAAAAGTGCCGTCACCCGAGGGCAACGGCACAAATCTCAGATAGAACGGTTCTATTGTTTTATTCCCAGAAGAGCTGGGTATGATCAGATACCCAATCTGAGAACTTCGGATAAGTCGTCTCGATGCTGACACGCTCCTTCGGCCAATCAACCGTGCTCGGCACATTGATCTTCTGCGGAGCCTCGCCCTTCTCTGCGCCGACCTCATACGTAGCATTATTCTGCTTGGTATTGGTTACATAGACTTGGATGTCGTCCACCGAATCAACATTATAGAGATAGAAGGTAACCGGATTCTTGCTTACACCGCTTCCGGTATTAACCATCGTCTTAACATCTACGCCGAATAATTCGTGAGCCTCATAGCTCTTGTCGAATGTCTTACCCATGATATAAATCGGCATCGTACCTCCGGCAGCCTGAAGAGTCACCTTGGCTGTTCCACCGGTGATGACCACATCGAAGACAACATCGTTAAAGTCGAAGTCTCCAATGGAGCCTAAGTCTTCGCACATGATTCGGTTGGCGACAACCTCATCATCGTCATCATCGCCTTCTGCTGCACCTGCAATCTTAATAATCCAGTCATCGAATACCCAGTCTCTTTCTACCCACATGTTACCATGCACATAGTTATCGATACTCCAGGTTCCGCCGGTACCTACAACAAGAGTGGTTTTCTTATCATAGATATTATTGTGTCCCTGCCAGGTTGTAGAATCTACAACCCATTCGTAAACGGTTTCGGTGAATGTTACTTCCACGCCTGCCTCATAAGCTTCCTCTACGCTTTTCCAAATGCCATCGACATAAACGACTTCATCGGCATTTTTATCAGATCTTCTTACACGGAAACACGTCTGTGCATCATCGTCATTGGCATAGAAATCAAAGCCTACATAGTAATCGCCATCAATCTTCAGGATGATGTACTCGTAATGATACTTGCTGTCTTCTGTATTGTGATAGCGGAACAGACTGTCGGGTGACTCATGATGCTTGATGTTCATCAGAAGCGTAGTTCCGATAAACGGATTACCGGTACCATCCTGATAATAAACGGTGGTATTGTTTCCATTATTAAAGTTGTTGATGTGCATATAACCACCTTCAACGACTCTGATTTCGGGATACCACTCTTGATAGGTATAATTTCCATCATAAATATCCAGATGATCCATGTGATCGGAAGCAGGATTAATATAGCCGCCATCGGCATTATAATAGGCGGAATCGCCCTTATAAACCTGCTGAACATAGAAATCGGAATAAGGGATTGCCAAAGTGTTTTTGTAGTTCACACGCTTTTTGGCGAACTCAGCCTTCACTTTTTCTACCTCATCGGCAGTAATGTTTGTCGGAGCTACAAAGCCCTCCAAAGGCCACTGGTTACCGTTAACGCTATAGCCACGGGTCAAAGCCAGACGCGTAGAAGCCGAATAGTCCACATCAAAGCCCCAAGCCTGTTCGGGATCAATTTCGCCGAAAGTCTCCTCGAACGACTCTTTGTAGTCACTACTCAGCTGCTTTTGTACCTTTACAATTTCGATGTCATCATCACTGATCTGATTACAGGACACCATGACCAATGCCGCCAACACGGCATAAGAAAAGTACTTAATCATAGAGTTTTTAATAAAAATAATAGTTAGTAAATTTGAGTTACATGTAAAAGCAATCAATTAAATTGGGGATATATCAATTTAATCTTTTGTCATTTGAGTTACTAAGAAAAACAAAATATATTTGGGTTTAAATATATTCGGGATATTTCAGAATAAGAATAATTCAAATAAGCTTGATTCTAAAAAAATTTTCCATTATAACCAAATGCAAAATTACGCCTTTTTTCCTTTATCTCCAAACAGAGCTTGTGATTTAACACAATTTTAAAGGAAAGAAGACGCAATTAAAAATCCGGTTGCTAATTCCGGCTTACAAAAAAATGGAGCGATAGACGGGATTCGAACCCGCGACCCTCGGCTTGGGAAGCCAATGCTCTACCACTGAGCCACTATCGCAAAAGAGGAGCAGACTGCAGGGATTTGCACCCTACTCCTATTATATTTAAAGGAATGCTATAAATCTGAAATATTCAAGTTTCAGGATAGCGTTCTAAAGTCAGCTGTTAACCAGACCGACCATCATGTTCACCACACGGAGTGCCTTTTCAGCACTTTCTTCACCCTTGTTTCCCGGTCCGACAGTCAATCGTTTGGCATCGTCGAGCGTAGGAGTCAGCAGAACACCGAAGATGTAAGGAATATCACCGTGGAGGTTCAGCTGCGTGAGGCTTTGGCAAACCGTCTGTCCCACGTAAGGAAACATCGGATCTTCTGCCTGCGTACTGCAGCCCAAAAGAATAACTGCACTTGGCTCCTGTTCTATCGACATCTGCCGTGCTGCAAAAGGCAATTCCATTGCCGTCGGCACGTGAGCCACGTAAATATCTTCTTTTTCCACTCCGCATCGCTCCAAAGTAACAACCGCTTCTTTGAGCAACGCATCTGTAATTTCGCTGTGCCAATCGGAAACTACGATTCCGACACTGGCGTCTGTAGTATTCGCGGAACTCGCCGCCGCAGGATCAGGGTTCATACAGGTTTATTTTACTCTAACAATATATTTATCGATGCTATTGGCAAGCTCTGAATCAGCCCAGTTATTCTTGATAGCCTCATAAGCCTTCAGAGCTTTTGCATTTTCGCCCATCTTCTCATAAACCAGACCGGCCTTGAAGAGATACAAAGGCGAGAACTCAACGCTGTTAGCAGCCGAAGCAGCCTTCTCGAAAGCCTTGGCAGCAGCGCTATAGTCAGGAATTTCCTTTTCTACGTAGCAGTCGCCCAGAGCAGAAAGGATAGCAGGAGCGATTACATTGTCGCAACCGTCATAGTCCTTCAGCATCTCAATAGCCTCGTCCATATTGCCGAGGTTCTTCTTGCACAGACCTGCATAAGCCTTAGCCAGATTACCGGCATTGGTCGAACCGAATTCGCTGATTACGCTTTCAAAATTCTCAAGGGCAGCCTCGTACTGTCCGGCCTCGAAGTCGAACTGAGCCTGCATCAGAGCCTCACTCTTCAGAGCCTCAGCCTCACGGTTTTCACTATATTTACGCAGACCTACAACAGCCGCAATAACAACGGCCAATGCTACAACAATGTAAAGTACTTTCTTACCGTTGTTCTCAACGAACTGCTCGGTCTTAGTAGCCTGAACTTCTTCCGGCTGATTTTTGATGTTTGCCATTTTAGTATATTTTTTAATTAATATTCGATAGTACAAGTGTGCTGTTTGCTTATTTTTTGACGCAAACGCGGTGCAAAATTACAACTTTAATATAAATAGCAAAGGTTTTTCGTAAAAAATTTCACTTTTTTATCGATTTATGGCGGAAAATAACTACATTTGCAACCTACAATTGCGAAGAAATCAATGAAACTGGAGCATCTTTCGATAGTAAATTACAAAAATATCCGGGAAGCCGAAATCGGGTTTTCCGCCGGAGTCAACTGTCTGGTAGGCAACAATGGTATGGGGAAGACTAACCTGCTGGATGCCATTTACTATCTTTCGATGTGCAAGGCTTCGAACGCGCTGCCCGACAGTCAGGTCATCACCCACGGGGAAGATTTTTTTCTCCTGAAGGGAAATTACGAACTGAACGGGCAACCAGAAGAAATCCGATGCGGCTACCAGCTGAAAAGCCGTAAAAGTTTCAGGCGCGGAGGCAAGGAGTATCAGCGACTGGCCGACCATATCGGTCTGCTCCCGATCGTTCTGCTTACTCCCGCCGATACGGTTCTCATTCTGGGCGGAAGCGAGGAGCGCCGTCGCATGATGGACGTCTGTATCTCTCAGTTCGACAAAACCTACCTGAATGCGCTCATCCGTTACAACAATGCCCTGCTCCAACGCAACACGCTTCTCAAGCAGGACCCTCCCCTTACGGATTGGAGCCTGTGCCAGATCTGGGAAGAGCAGCTGGACTTTTACGGACAGCAGATTTACGAAGCCCGCCAACTGTTCGTCAGCCAGTTCGAGCCGGTATTTCAAGAGTTTTACGGACAGATCGCTCCCGGCAAGGAAACCGTCTCACTGGAGTATGTCTCTCACTTCCAGAACGGATCTCTGCTGCCCCAGCTGAACGAAATCAGGAACCGCGACCTCGCCGTGGGCTACACCACCCGCGGAGCACACAAGGACGAGCTGATCATGAAGATCGGCGACTGCCTGATGAAGCAGATCGGCAGTCAGGGACAGAACAAGACATTCCTGGTCGGGCTGAAGCTTGCCCAGTTCGATTACCTGCGCCGGCAGGGTTCCACCTGTCCGATTTTATTGCTCGACGACATCTTCGACCGTCTGGATGCCGAACGAGTCGAACAGATCATCCGCCTGGTGGCAAGCGACCGTTTCGGACAGATTTTCATTACCGACACGAACCGCGAATATCTGGACCGGATCATCGAGAAAGTGACAGGCGAGCATAAGTTGTTTACAGTCGAAAACGGAGTCTATGCAGAAAAGAAATGAGCAGTCGATAGGCGAAATACTCAGGCAGTATCTGCGAATCACGCAATTGGACAACGTGGTATTTTCAGAGCAGATCGGAGCCATCTGGCAGGAGACGCTGGGCGACGACATTGCCCGCGAGACCGACCGTATCTTCCTGCAGAACGGCTATCTGTTCGTATCGTTGAAGTCGCCTGCCCTGAAGACCGAACTGCTGATGCAACGCTCGGCCATAGCCCGTACCCTGAACGAAAAACTGGGGGCCGATGTAATAAAATCGGTAGTTATCCGTTAATTAAATATGTTGCGCGCAACCATACATATACTCGCAGTCCTCTGGATAATGCTGTCGGCACAGATGCTGACGGCACAGGGCGTGCGTATTGAAGGACGTGTTACTGACGACCTTGGCGAACCGCTCGAGATGGCGCATGTGCGTCTGAGTCGGGGAAGCATCGGCACGCTGAGCAACTTCAAGGGCGAATACAGCCTCCACGTTCCCGAAAGCGACAGTCTGGTAGTAATCTTCACCTCGATAGGCTACAAGAGGGTCGAGAAACAGCTGAACACACGCGCCGTCCGCCGGAACTCCGACGAAAAGATTCCCGTTGTCCGCCTGAACGTCCAGCTCCGTACCAATGCGGCATACATCGACGACATCGAGGTGACAGCACACCACCAGCCGGCTTCGACCACCGAGAAACTGAAGGCCGAAGACATCAGATACATGCCCACCGCATCGGGCAACGCTGTGGAAGACCTGATCGGCACCATGGCGGGCGTCACCATGAACAACGAGCTTTCCAGCCAGTATTCGGTCCGCGGAGGCAGCTTCGACGAGAACCTGGTCTATGTAAACGGCATCGAGATATACCGTCCGCAGCTCATTGCCAGCGGCCAGCAGGAAGGACTCTCTTTCATCAATCCCGCGATGGTCAAGGAAGTGGATTTCTCGACGGGCGGATTCTCGGCAGCATACGGCGCCAAGATGTCGTCGGTGCTCGACATCACCTACAAACAGCCCCAGCGCTTCGAGGCGCAGGCCGACGTCAGCTTTTTAGGAGCTTCGGCTTCGGTCGGGCACCGCACCAGACGCTTCTCCCAGCTGCACGGCATCCGCTTCAAGCGCAATGCCTCGCTGCTGTCCAGCCTCGATACCAAAGGCGAATACGATCCGCGCTTCTTCGATTATCAGACCCTGTTGGGCTACGATTTTAACGAAAAGTGGAACCTGCAGTTCCTGGGCAACCTTGCCACCAATCACTATAACTTCACGCCCAAGACGCGCGAGACCTCCTTCGGCACGATGGACGATGTGCACAAGTTCAAGGTTTACTTCGACGGGCACGAAAAGGACATCTTCGACACCTACTTCGGTGCCGCCACCCTTACTTATAAAGGTATAAAGAACACACAACTGAGCCTCCTGGCTTCGGCTTTTGCCACCGACGAGGAAGTCACCTTCGACATCAGCGGCGAGTATTGGCTGGATCAGGCCACCGACGGCGGACAGACCGGTCTGGGCGTAGCCGCCTATCACCAGCATGCACGCAACTACCTGAATGCTTCCGTACTGGCCTTCTCGCTGAAGGGAGTTACCCAGATCCGGAAAAACAAACTCTCGTACGGCATCACGCTTCAGAACGAGACCATCGACGACCGCATTGCCGAATGGGAGCGTCGCGACTCAAGCGGATACACCCTGCCGCACACGGGCGACAAGGTGCAGATGATCTACAACCTGCATTCATTCTACAAGCGCACGTCCACCCGCTTCTCGCTCTTTGCACAGGATCAGTTCGGCTGGAACTGGTTAGGCGGCCGATGGCTGCTCATTGCCGGCATGCGTCTGAGCCACTGGTCGTTCAACAGCGAAACCATCCTTTCGCCCCGCGCCTCGCTGCGCTATACCCCGGAGGCGCTGACCTCCGATACCCGCCAGTGGAACTTCCGTCTGGCAACCGGACTGTACTATCAGTCCCCGTTCTACAAAGAGTACCGCCAGTCGTACGAGGACGAGAACGGCAACACGATGGTCAGGATGAACAGCAACATCAGGAGCCAGCGGTGCTACCAGCTGATACTGGGTTCCGACTATACCTTCCGGGCGCTCGACCGTCCCTTCAAGTTTACGGCCGAAGCCTACTACAAGCACATCGCCCGCTACATACCCTATACGGTCGATAATGTCCAGATCAAATACCTGGGCTACAACAGCGGCACCGCCTTCAATACCGGCATCGACCTCAAGCTGTTCGGCGAGTTTGTTCCCGGCAACGATTCCTGGATCTCGTTCTCGCTCATGGAGGCCAAAGAGACCTACGACGGACTGAAGACCTCCCGTCCGACGGAGCAGCGTTACTCTTTCGGTCTGTTCTTCAGCGATTTCTGGCCGGGCAACGATTCGTATAAGGTTCATCTGCGCGGCGTTGTCAACGACGGTCTGCCGTTCTACAGCCCCATTGGCGGACGCGCTTCCGGCATTTTCCGCACGCCTGCCTACCGTCGCGTCGATATCGGTGCACAACGGGTCTGGAATGCCGGCAACAGCGCCTTCATGAACCGTGGGAAATGGACCTTTGTCAAAGAAATCTGTCTGGGTGTCGATGTCTTCAACCTGATGGATTTCGACAATGTCAACTCGTATTATTGGGTAACGGCGGTCGACAACCTCCAGTATGCCGTTCCCAATTATCTGACAGGCCGCATGTTCTCGCTCTCGCTTCACGTCAGCT
>JAGBQS010000287.1 GCA_017632695.1 Bacteroidales bacterium | reverse complement strand
TTGTCAATTATCAATTAGATAAAACTATCAATTGTCAATTAGATAAGTTTTTCTTGCAAAATGATTGCCGAATGAAATAATTTGCTTATATTTGCAGCGAAAACAAACATCAAACACATTCGCATTATGAAAAAGGTAATCAGTACAGCAAAGGCTCCGGCTGCCATCGGACCTTACAGTCAGGCTATTCAGGTTGGTAATCTGGTGTATGCTTCGGGTCAGATTCCTATCGATCCGGCTACAGGCAGTATTGTTGCGGGAGGCATCAGAGAGCAGACCCGTCAGGCACTCACTAACGTCAGGGCGATTCTGGAAGAGGCAGGTCTCACCATGGGAAATGTGGTGAAGACTACGGTTTTTATGGCCGATATGAATGATTTTGCCGACATGAACAGCGTTTACGCCACGTTCTTTTCGGAGCCGTTTCCCGCCCGTTCGGCAGTAGCCGTAAAAGCTTTGCCTAAAGGTGCACTCGTTGAGATTGAGGTGGTGGCTGCGGGATAATATACAATGATACTTACTGAACCCGATAATTAACCTTTTAATACCTTTATTATGATTGACCAGATTATTGAATTCAACAAGACTTTTGTGGCTCAAAAGGGCTACGAGAAGTATCTGACGGACAAGTACCCGGACAAGAAGCTGGCGGTACTGTCGTGTATGGACACCCGTCTGACCGAACTGCTGCCTGCGGCCCTCGGCCTGAAGAACGGCGACGCCAAGATTATCAAGAATGCCGGCGGTCTGGTTATCTCGGCCTTCGACTCGGCGATGCGCAGCCTGATTGTGGCTATCTACGAGCTGGGCGTGCAGGAGATCATGGTAGTGGCACACTCGCATTGCGGCGCCTGCCACATGAGCTACGACCATTTCCACCACGAGATGATTGCCCGGGGTGTGACCGATGAAACGCTCGATACCATCCGGAAATGCGGCATCGACCTCGACCAATGGTTAGAAGGCTTCCGGGACACTCCGACCTCTGTCCGTAAAACCGTTCAGACCATCCAGACCCATCCGCTGGTACCGAAGGATATTGTGGTGCGCGGATTTATCATCGACTCGGAGACCGGAGCATTGGAAGAAATCAGGTAAATCGCAATTCTGTGCTATATTCCTATTATATATTGCAGCGCAGAATCCTTAAAAAGAACTAACTTTGCACCCAAAATTTAATGTTGAAACAAATGAAGATGATTTTTGCTTTGCTGCTGACATCCGCGTCGCTGTCGGTCAGCGCACAGACAAACAATGACGGACTGCCCGCCGCGTTGCCACCCATCCCCGAGATTCCGGCAAAGGAACCTGTGGGCACAGTGAAGATGGGCGACTGGGAGACATTCCAGGAGGTGCAGCTGGACTTGCCGCTGACAGCCGGACCCTTCCAGCCGAACTGGGCTTCCATCGAACAGAACTATCCCGGCACTCCCCAATGGCTGCGCGATGCCAAGTTCGGCATCTGGGTACATTTCGGTCCGCAGGCTGCCGGCGAGAGCGGCGACTGGTATGCCCGTAACCTGTACAAACCGGGACACCAGGCCTACGGGAACCACCTGAAACGCTACGGCCACCCGTCGGAGGTGGGCTACAAGGATGTGCTGCGGACGTGGAACCCCACAAAACTCGACCCGGAATATCTGACGGAACTCTACCAGAAGGCAGGTGCCCGGTTCCTGATGATTCAGGTCGTGCACCACGACAACTACGACCTGTGGAACTCAAAATATCAGCCCTGGAACTCGGTGAACATCGGCCCGAAATGCGACCTGCTGCGTGAATGGGCGGATGCCTGCCGCAAACACGGCATACACTATGGAGTGACTTTTCACCACGAATACAC
>JAGBQS010000003.1 GCA_017632695.1 Bacteroidales bacterium | reverse complement strand
TAAGGCTTCAGATGATTATATCGGAGTATATACACCACGTGATGGACGCGATCATATTTTGTATCAGTTACCCGAAACGGGTCTGTCCTTACTGCGCGTCATTCCAGCCGTTCGCAACAAGGTGAATACAACCGATTTGAACGGACCTTCAGCTCAGCCATACTGGGCTTCAGGCTCGTACGAATCAGTGTTTGTTTTGCATTTTGAGTGATTATAATTTCCCTGCTAACCAGACTTTATAGCATTCGAAAATATTATTGCGCAGGGCAGCGAAATCGGTAGTAAATGCCAGTTTTGCTGCTCTTGCGTGTTGTCCGCAGTCCTGTTTGCCCAGATTGATAAAGTAGCGGAGGTGAACTTCCGGTACTGTCTGGCAGGCAGCATTCAGATATAGTACAGGCACCTCTTTGCCCAGATAGCAGAGAGAGGCTTCGTTGCCGTCTCCCCATGCCGAATAAATATAGCGGATGTTCTGATCCATATCCATCGCTTCCCAGAATTCCCAGAACAGTTTCTTGTAGCTTTCCGGACAGTTTGCCTCCGGCGTATAGACCGGCTCTTTGCCGGCGGCTATTGCCCGCATCTGTTCGTAAGTCTTCACATCGAAGGCTCTGATGTTTTCTACGCTGTTCAACTGTTCCACGGCCTTTACGGCTGAAAGACCGTCATTCTGATAGCGTTCAATCAGGAAGGTCATGTCTTCGAGGGTTACACCGGATTCCTCGTAGAAAGGCATGGCGAAAACCGTCACGTCGTGCAGGAATTTGGTATTCAGATAGCGGTTCGTATAATCGTCTTTGGCTTGCTTGTCAAGACTGGGATAGAGTTCCCGGGTGTAATCGAAGAGCAAAGGACGGAACTGTTCAACCAGAACCTTCATTTTTCCTTCGCATACCAGCAGGCTTGTAATTGAACGCTTGTATTCCGATTGCTGGCAGTATGCTGTTCCTGCAAACAGAAGAGTAAAGAGAGAAATTACAAAGAGAATCTTTTTCATAACTGTGTTAAAGTTATAAACCATTATAAATCGTTAGCTTTTACTTATTTCCAGACCTTTCTGGGACAGGCTCATGTTGACAAAACGAGCTTTGTTGTTCAGCGGATTGGCCGACAGGATATTCTTGATGCGTGCAGCCGCTTCTTCGTCTTTGGCAACCATATACAGATAACCGCCGCCACCGGCTCCGGGTAACTTGTATCCCAGGCAGAGGTCTTCAATCTGGCGGGTAATAGCCTGGACGCCTGCAGGGTTCGTTCCGCTGTCGAGCGCCTGGTTCTGTTGCCAGGTCTTGGCTATCAGGGAGCCCATCAATTGGAAATCGTTGCGTTGGATGGCATCGTACAGATCAAGCGCATGCTGCTTCATCTCGGCTAACAGCTCGAGATGAGACGATGAATTCAGGAACATGCCACGGACGATTTCTGCCAGAATTCCTTTGGCGGTACGGGTAATGCCCGTGTAATAAAGAAGGTGCAGTTTCTGGTATTCGGGAGCGGTGAACAGAGAATCCGGAAGCCATCGGATGAGTGGTTGCTGATGCCAGCCAGGCTGTGTCTGAAGTAACTTCACGCCTTGCATGACGCCTCCGTACTGATCCTGCCAACCGCCACCGGTGGTGAGCAGTTGTTCGAGTACCAATGTGCGGTTCGAGATTTCGTATCGGTCCCAACCTAATCCGCAGAATTCGTTAACGGCACCCAAGACCGTCGAAGCCAGAATACTTGAAGTACCCAAACCGGAACCCGCCGGGATGGCAGAAAGCATTGTCATTTCGATGCCCGATCCGAAATCCTTCAGCTGGTCTTCAAGTGAAGGGTATTGCTGCTGGCAGAACTGCGGATTGAATCCGGCTAATACCAAAGCCGCTTTGGGAATGGAGAAAGGAGAACCTACGTGGTTGACGTCTGCCAACTCCTCGAAAGTTGATACTGTCTCAGAGGCTCCCAGATCAATGCTGCGGAGTGTTACTTTATAATCTTTCGAAGGACGGATATAAACCTGCAGCGGAGGCTGTCCGTTCAGTTCGATGGCAATGTTTACAACGTTTCCACCCTCCATAAGGCTGTATGGTGGCGTATCGGTCCAACCGCCAGCCAAATCGATACGAACCGGACTGCGGCTCCATACAATCTGGTCGGCAAACACATTCAGGTGGGGCAATAGCGACTGACGTGCGGTAGCCGTCAGACCTTCGCGCATGGTAGCAAAAGCCTTTGCCTCGAATTGTGCTGCGTTTTGTTCATCGCCCTTAAGCGTCAACAGCCGCGCGCGGAACATCGAGTCTCTGATCTGTGTAAGCAACGGAGAAGTGTCGGAAAGAGGTTCCGGTGTAGGTAATCCGAATGTCGCGAATTCTTGGGCGGCATCATCGAGGTTTATCTGATAGAATACACTCCGTTCATGATTCTTGGCCAGTACAGGCCAGTTTTGTGCCCGAAAAGCTGTACGTTGGTCGGTAAGACGCTTCAGGTTGGCATAGGCGGAAATCTCGTCGGCCGAGAGTTTCCGTGCCTGCTCCCAAATCTGTTTGCCTTCCTGATAATCGGCAGTTGGAACAGCATTATTACCGTCATCGGAAACACCTTCGCCTAACATCCATTTTAATACCTTGCCCAGTTCTTCCGTTGTTTTTACAACCGGATAAATTCTGGCATCTGTCTGCGGATTCCGGCAGTCGGCATATCCGCATCGGGACAGCAATTCGGGATTGTGCGGTTCGCAGAAACCATAAGGACGAGCCACATAGCCGGTATCATCAATGGGCACAATATCTACGCATTGGTTCTTCTCCAAACCAATCGCCCAGTCGTTTTCTGGCACACCGGTTACAATATTGTTACTGCTAAGCGTCCACTTCGGTCCGATACAGCTGTTTTCAATCCATACATTGGTATTGTCGGGTCTCAGCTTAATACCGATTATGGCATTCTGCACAAATATGCTCGGGTGCGGTTTGGTATCGTGGTGCATGATTTCGCGTTGGTCGATAACCGAATTCTGTATGGCCAAGGTCGAAGAAATCATTTCCGGAGAGGTGCCGTAGTGATGGAATTCACCGCCGGGCAACGGCAGGATGGCAACCGACAGTTTGTTCAGTTCCGGATCAGCAATGACAGGATGAGCCCCTAATGTCAGACCGAATTCCGAATACAGATCATAGGTGGCAGGGTATCCATGACTGTCGGCGGTAGGGGCAGAACGTTTCATCAAAAGGTCCAAGGCACGGTCGGAGAGAAGCCAGATGCCGATATCCATCAGGAAAAGATTGTCGCGCATCAGACTGCTCAATGTTTCAACCGATGGCTTTTGGAGCATGTGATCCAGAACGTCCGGCGTCTGTCTTGATGAAACAAATATTCCATGATTTTTCGCCAACGAGGAATCTACCCAAAGACCGTAGCAGACAACATCTGCTTCGGGAATGTCCTGTAACGGTTTGTTTGCCCGAATCAGAACATCTCCGCTCACAATCATGGTGGTAAGACTGCTTGGAGCCTTCTGCATGATCTTTTCGTATAACGGCAATTGCAGGTCAATCAGGTTCTGGCTCAGTTTCTGTCCGCGTTTCCATCGGAAGACCGGTATCGGAGTCAGTATTTTCCCGGATGGAGCATAGGCTGGCAGACGGCGGCTCTGACCGCCGGCATGTACGATGATGCATCGTTCTCCGGGTTCGATGAAGTGGCTTCGGCGAGCTTCCTGTACGGTCCAGGTCGTTCCTCCTCCCGATCCTAATTTCTGTCCGATGGGATCGTTCGTGCAAAACCATTCCTGGCGACTGCTATGCGTCACGTCATGAAAACAAGCAACAAGATTAGGAGGGAGAGAAAGTAACTTCTTCATATCGTAAATGATTCTTCTGCTGAATTAAGATTGCCAGACTGAAATAAAAAAAGGAGACCGGGGTTTAGGACGTGATGAAACTCCTATATGTAAGATTTGGGGTCCGCTTCGCATCCGTAATCTTCCTTTCGACCCTAAGGTCTGTCCTGAACGGTGGTATCCATGCAAACGCGTTTTCCCGTGAAGGGAGCGTGGTTCTTTCCGATGTCGAACAGGCTGGTAGCCCGCCTTCAGCTAACGGTGTTCCCCGGTTCAATTTTTAACGATGAGTTTCCCGATCTACATAACCGATCTCCTGGAATTATTGTTAACTCCGTTGCAAAGGTAGCCACTTTCTCGGCAAAATCCAAATATTTTTCCCAAAAAAACGATAAGCATGGCAAAAATAACGTTTTTCAGCCTTTTCGTGCACCCAAGTAAGCAGATTTTTCAAAATATAACTGTCAAAGAACTCTCTGTAACCGGTAAATTGCAGTAAGCCTGTTACTTTTTTTGTGAAATAGTAGGCTCTTTTAAATAAAATAAGTATATTCGTGCCCGAATTTTAAGGAATTTGTTATGAATAGATCGATTATTACAGTAGTAGGCAAAGATACGGTAGGTATCATAGCCTCTGTATGTACTTATCTGGCCGATAAGCAAGTGAACATCCTCGATATTTCGCAGACTATCGTGCAGGAGTATTTCAACATGATGATGATTGTGGATATAAAGAACTGCACGGTTCCTTTCGATGAACTGCGAGAAAGCCTGAATGCAATCGGCGATGAAAAAGGCGTTCAGATTAAGTGCCAGAAAGAGGAGATTTTCGATAAGATGCATCGTATCTGATTGCAGTTCGCAGAGTTATTAAACCGCTTTTTTAAACAGGAACTGCAAAGCTATGATTAATATTTCGGAAGTGCTCGAGACCAACAAGATGATCGAGCAGGAAAATTTGGATGTGCGAACCATTACGATGGGTATTTCGTTGTTGGATTGTGCAACGGACAGTGTGCCGCAGACTTGCCAGAATATCTATCAGAAGATTCTTCGTCTGGCATCGAATCTGGTGCGGACGGGTGAGGACATCTCCCGTGAGTACGGAATCCCGATTGTTAACAAACGCATATCAATTACCCCGGTTGCTTTGGTAGGAGCTTCGTGTTGCAAAACGCCGCAGGATTTTGTACAGATTGCCAAAACACTCGACAAGGCAGCTCATGAGGTTGGCGTGAATTTCATCGGAGGATTCAGTGCTACCGTTCAGAAAGGAATGACTCCCGCCGACGAGCTCCTGATACGCAGTATTCCACAGGCCATGAAGGAGACCGAACTGATCTGTTCGAGTGTAAATGTCGGAAGCACCAAGACGGGCATTAACATGGATGCTGTGCGTCTGATGGGCGATATCATCAAACAGACCGCCGAAGCAACCAAGGATCAGGATTCGTTGGGTTGTGCAAAACTGGTTGTACTTTGCAATGCGCCCGACGATAACCCGTTTATGGCAGGAGCTTTTCACGGAGTAAGCGAAGCTGATGCCATCATCAATGTCGGTGTGTCGGGACCGGGTGTGGTAAAATATGTACTGGAGCATCTGCCCGAAGGAACCAATTTTGAAGTTCTTTGTGAAACCATCAAGAAGACAGCCTTCAAGATTACACGTGTCGGACAACTGGTAGCTCAGGAAGCATCGCGCCGTTTGGGTGTTCCGTTTGGTATCATCGACCTTTCGTTGGCTCCGACACCGGCCATCGGTGATAGTGTAGCCGACATTCTGCAAAGTATTGGTCTGGAGCGCGTCGGCGCACCAGGTACAACGGCAGCTTTGGCATTGCTGAACGACCAGGTAAAGAAAGGCGGTGTGATGGCCAGTTCGTATGTGGGCGGACTGAGCGGTGCTTTCATTCCTGTTTCTGAAGATCAGGGCATGATCGATTCCGTTCTGGCAGGAGCACTGACCATCGAGAAACTGGAAGCTATGACCTGTGTATGTTCTGTCGGCTTGGATATGATCGCTATCCCAGGCGATACGCCGGCAACTACTGTATCAGGCATTATTGCCGACGAGGCTGCTATCGGTATGGTTAACCAAAAAACCACAGCCGTCCGTGTTATTCCGGTGGTAGGTAAAAGCGTGGGCGATACCGTCGAGTTTGGCGGATTGCTCGGCTATGCACCGATCATGCCGGTAAATAAATTCTCTTGTGAGGTGTTTGTAAACCGTTCAGGACGTATTCCGGCACCTATTCACAGTTTTAAGAATTAAATACAATCCATATGAACAGAGAACAATTATTTGCCCAGATTCAGAAGAAACGAAGCTTCCTGTGTGTCGGTTTGGATACCGATATCAAGAAAATACCGGCACATTTGCAGAACTTGCCGGTAGAAAAGGCTATTTTTCAGTTTAACAAAGCCATTATCGATGCAACCGCACCATATTGTATCGCCTACAAGCCGAACCTGGCTTTTTATGAATGCTTCGGTGTGGCAGGCTGGATTGCTTTCGAACAGACTGTAAAGTACATTCGGGAGGAGTATCCTGAACAGTTTATCATTGCCGACGCCAAGCGTGGTGATATCGGCAATACTTCGATGCTTTATGCACGCTCTTTCTTCGAGCATCTTGATTTGGATGCGGTAACTGTTGCTCCTTATATGGGTGAAGATAGTGTGAAGCCGTTCCTGGGTTACGAGGGCAAGTGGGTGATTTGTCTGGCCTTGACCTCGAACAAGGGTAGTCAGGACTTCCAGCTTACTACATGTGACGGTTCGGACGAACGTTTGTTTGAGAAGGTGTTGCGTACAGCTCAGACCTGGGCAACCCCGGAACAGATGATGTTCGTGGTAGGGGCTACGCAAGGAAAACTGTTCGAGGATATCCGTAAGGTTGCTCCCGAATCGTTTCTGTTGGTTCCGGGTATTGGTGCACAGGGAGGAAGCTTACAGGAAGTTGTGAAGTATGGCATGACCGGTCAGTGCGGTCTGATTGTCAATAGCTCGCGTGCCATTATTTATGCAGATGGTACAGAGAACTTTGCCGAAGTAGCCGGACAAAAGGCAGCCGAAGTGGCTCGCGAAATGGATGAATGCCTGAAATCGAAAGGTCTGTAATGCATTTCAGATAACAAGCAATTAATTTGCTGATATCAAAGCAAACCCTGGGAATCTGATACTTTCCCAGGGTTTATTTTTTTTCTTATTCCGAACCTAAAGTCAGCCGCAGACCAAATGAGAGGTGAAAGTTGAGGGGCTTCTGGCTGTAAAGTGTGATAAGCGAGGATCTGTCATCGAAGTGATAACTGATACCAGGTTCAACGTACAGGCCATAATGGCGAAGGAACTTATATTCTGCTCCCAAATGTCCTTGCACAGAGACGGCAACCGGTATGTTTCCGATGTTTGAAACCTCGTGGCTGACGTGGTAGGAATTGACGTAATTGTCAATTTCCATTTTTCCTTTAATGCCGAATTCAATTTCAGGACCCATTGAGCCGTACATTTCAAAGTGCCGGAAGTGGAGCCAGCGGTAGTTGAGACGAACAGGAATGCCAAGGTAATGCAGCGTCTGCTCATTCTGATAAAATGATGAGCCGTTGCCAGCCGTAAGTTCGGATTTAAGAAGGGTGTAATCTAAGCCGATTCCGAAACCCCATCTTGTGGTCAGCGGGTAGTTCACCATCAGACCGAAGTGCAAGGGTTTGCTATGCTTGACATCGGTTATGGAATTTGCAGAATAGGGCACTCCGTTATAGTTAAGGGCATTTTCGTAATAATTCACACCATTATTGATGTATGACATCGAGCCGCCATTTAGGTTTCGGGCAGCCGCATAGGGATTGGAATCCGGGGTCAGCGATCCCCAACCGTTTACAGAGGCGTCGGTTGACAGAGAGTTGCTGGCTAACAGTTGGATGCTTATCCTCTGCTTGGACCGTGGTTTGCGTTTCCGGATATCAGCCGGCTGTGAATTTGCCCAAGGGTCAGCTGGCTGGGAAAGCTCTTCGGGAATGGAGTTCCTGGTCGTTTCGGTTGCGGATATCGGGGTTTCAGATGATTCAGTCTTCTCACAGTCTGTTTCTGAAACACTGCCTAATTGTGCCACCTGTACGGATTCTGTTATATTAGTGTTAACTTGCGTTGCAGGATTCGTCTGTGCTGAGGAAAGAGTCTTTGAGTTTATGAGCGGTTCCTGTTTTGTGCCGGTTCCTGTTCCTTTTTCTGTTTCTGTCAGGATTCCGGAATCTGTGAATTCTGTCCTTGCTGTTTCTGTTTCCGGGACAGGCTGGTTCTCATATTCCGGTTCCGATTCAATGCTGTCTGCCAATTGTGGGACGTTGAGCACATCTTGCTGATTAAACAGCCAGAAAGCAGCAAGACTTATTAACGTTACAATAGCAACGCTGGCAGCTATACGTAGGGTGAGCGGGCGGCGCCACCATGCAATAGCGGGTGATGCGCTGCCTGGGGGTGCGGGCAGTTTGCTCTCGATGGCGGCCCACAGACCCTCAGGATCTGGTGCGTCTGCCGATTCGAACGTCATCATGCGTTCGCGAAGTTTTTCGGTCTGTAGTTCGTTCATCGGTGTTGTTTTGGGTTTTGTTGTTCTTGTAGCCAATCTTCCATCCATTGGCGGAGCAGAGCCTTGGCGTGATATAACTGGGATGCAGAAGTTTTCTCTTTGATACCGAGCAGTCCGGCGATTTCCTTGTGACTTTTCTGTTCGAAAATGTATAGGTTCAGCACCGTTCGGTAACCGGTCGGCAGTTTACGAATCAGAGCGTGAATTGTTGCGATGGGTATCTGATCGGACGGGAGGCTGTCTTCGTCGATGGTTTCAGGCAATTCTGCACGGGTTTCAATCCAGTCCCATCTGTTTTTGTAGCGAAGTAACTGTAGCGATTCGTTGACTGTAATGCGAGTCATCCAGCCGCGTAGGGAGCCGGCACCGTGCGGTTTGAATTGACTGATATGTTCAAAAATGTGCAAATAGGATTCCTGGAGTACGTCCTGTACGTCCTCGTCATTGTCAACGTAC
>JAGBQS010000286.1 GCA_017632695.1 Bacteroidales bacterium | reverse complement strand
TTCAAGGCATGGAAACAGAATGACACTCTTTATAAGATCAAGCCCTACGAATACTACCGCCGGTTTGATGCTGAAGGCCAAAAGATGACCGATTATCTCAGTTCGCTTTACAGCAATCGGCAGGAATGGGAGAGCAGAGCCCGCGCCTTACGGAAAGCGGTTCGCGAAGCATCCGGCGTTGATGCCCTTCTGGACTCATGCGTTGACCTGCATCCCATATTGGGCAAAACCCGCAAATACAACGGATACACCGTACAGAATATTGCTTTGGAACTAGTTCCCGGCTACTATGTTTGCGGAAGCATCTATTCTCCCGACAACAAAGCGGCTCGCAAGCAGGTTGCCAACGGGAAGGGTCAGTATCCTGTCATCATCAGCCACAACGGGCATTGGGCTGACGGCCGATACAACAAAGACCTGCAGGTCCGTTACGCAACACTGGCCCGCATGGGTGCCATCAGTATCAGTTTCGACCTCTTCGGATGGGGAGAATCAGAACTTCAGGTAGGGGCAGAAAATCACGCAACCAGTATCGCCATGACCTATCAGCTGGTATCTGCCATACGACTGCTTGATTACGCTCTGACCCGTAAGGACGCAGATCCTTCACGCATCGGTGCCTGCGGCGGATCGGGAGGAGGTACACACTCCGTCCTTCTCGCAACCATCGATCCGCGTTTTTCTGCCTGCTGTCCGGTAGCACATATTGCCAGCCATTTTGATGGAGGGTGTCCTTGCGAAAGCGGCTTACCCGTTCAGTATGTTCTGGGTGGAACTACCAGCGCCGAAATGCTGGCTACAATGGCTCCCAAGCCTATTATGCTGGTGGGCGACGAAGGCGACTGGACGCACACTCATCCCGACATCGAAGTGCCGTTCCTGAAACGCATTTACGGATTCTACAACGCAACCGATCAGGTTCAGAACATCTTCCTGCCCGGAGAGAAACATGATTTCCGAATCAGCAAACGGCAAGGGGTCTATGCCTATTTCTCGTCCGTATGGAATCTTGCCGAAGAGATGCAGGATGAAAACAAAGCAACCATTGAGACAGCCGATAAACTGTTCAGTTTCGGAGCAACCCGCAATGATCAGGGAAAGATCATTCCATCGGGAGCAGCCGCCCCTGCCAACTTTGAACGAAGCATCCTCAATCTGGCCGAAACCTATTTCGACAAGCAACTGTATTTTGATGTCCGATGGGCAGCCAATATAGAGAAGAAAGCCGACAAGTGGGCGGACAGTCTGCATCTCAACGATGCGGCTAAAACCCTCCGTGTACGCAATCTGATTTATAATCATCTGACCCAGATTACCAAATGGCATAATGAGCATGTCAATGACTGTCCGCGAGGCATCAATCCACGCACCGGCGAGGTATTACGCGAAGTGGATCTTCAGATTATTGCCGATGCGTCCCAGCCTAAGGAATATCACACCACGCTGATGGACGGACTCCGGGCAGAACTCACCCCCGAGCAGGTAGAAACCGTTTTGGATCTCTACACCATCGGCAAGGTCCAATTCACCCTGAACGGATATCATTCCATTGTACCCGACATCACGCCGACCGAAGACAGTATCTGCCTGGCTTATCTGAAAGAAGCCCGCGAAATGGCCATTGATTATAAGACGATGAAAGAGATTTCGGAGATATTCGGAATCGCCAAAGACAAATGCGAGGCTTATTTCAATTCCCACGGCCGGAATTGGAGGGCAATGTACTCTGCCTATGTAAAGAAGCTACAGGCCGAGAAAAAACGTCAAAAGAACTGAAAAAACCGGTTGAAAAGGATAAAAACAATCAATTTCTCACACGTTTGCGACATTTTTTCCAAAAAAATAATTAATTTTAGATGTATTTAATTTTTTTTGCTTAACTTTGCCGCGATAAAAAAGGTCTGTCGACCTGGATCTTATCTTTCTGAAAAATCAAAACAACAACTTAACCCATAAAAATTATTCAACATGAAAAAACTTTTACTTATGGCATCTGCCCTGCTATGCAGTGCGGCGTTTGCCTCCAGTGAAAATTATGTAGCTATCACAAACGGTGCTATCGCATCCGTTTTCGAAAATGCCGTTGCCGAAGAAGGCCGTTCGGTAGTCAGCTTTGGAACTGATAACATGGAAGTACAGGCTGTAGGCGGTCGTACTCCTGTCGATGTGGTTCTCCTGCCCGAAGAGAATTTCACAGGCTGGCTGGAATGGAATGAGCCTACCTGGAAATCAGGCAACACTACGTTGCACGACAACAAGCCGGGCATCGACACCACTTATTTCTATTACATCCAAGGTTCAGGCAACCCTGCTGTAGAAATCGGCGTGGACGATCCTATCGAAAAAGACGGTACGATGGTTTATAAACCCCAATATACTTACTACAGCCCGGACGGATCTCTTGGAATGCCTGTAATGGGTCTGTACTATAAGTTTACACCTAAGGTTTCAGGCAGCCTCAAAGTCCAGATCTGGGCAAATAAGGGCAACCGCTATACCTATGTGGTAAAAGAAAGCACCAAGACTCCTATTTCTTATGTCAAGGAAGGATATGTTAACGGTATGAACCAAAGTGTGACGGTGACGATGAAGGATACTTTAGGAAACGATTCTATCGGCACCATGAATCAGAAAATCCTTCTTACAAACGAACAGCTTGACTCTATCCATGCCGCTGTGCTTTGGAAATATGATCTGATTCACAGTCAGGGAACCATCAGCGGGCTGACTGCTGAAAGACTTGCCGATTCCATTGCATCCGGTCTGTATACCAATATTCAGGTCGACACAATCAAGAGCAATGGTGAAAACGATCCATACATTATTGCAGGCGGCAACCAGGCCTTCTGGGGTTGGATCACCTTCGAGGTTGAGGCAGGCGAAAGCTACTGGCTCTTCCAGCACTCTTCGCAGGTAGGCTTTGCCGGTTACGAGTTCACATTCGGCGAAGAAAGCGGCGAGGAAGAAGAGGACGACAACCGCACAAAGTATATCTTCAACATCAACGACATTTACGCCAAGGCACAAAGCGGAGAATATGCCGCTTCAGTTTCCGGCACGAAGTACAACTTCAATGTCGATGACCGGATTGTTACGGATGGCATCTTCACCATGGTTTCCAAGAAAGACCGCACGTATCGTGTTGATTTGATTGGAGATGCCGTAGAATACGATGGATATACCGCTACAGCCCGTCTGGAGCCTAACGGAACGAGCAACAGCACAGGCGGACGTCAGCTGTTCTTCGATGCTCCGGCTGCAGGTACCCTTTATTTAGGCACATGGGGAGCAGATACCCGTTCGGTATTTGTCATGCCGGCTACTGATACCGAAACATTTATTGATGTTAAGAAAGAAGCTGTTGCAGCCACAGCAGTATTTACACATAAGTTCTCCGGCGAGAACTCTGCCAAGAAGGAAGACGGTACTCCACAGGTTTACGAAGTTGCCATCGATAATGCAGGTCTGTATTGCATTACTCAGGACAATGATATTTATTACGGATACGTCATGTTTGCAACCGATGCCGAATCGGCCATCACCAATGTTGAGAACGAAGTTTCAGGCAGTGCCGAAATCTTCAATCTTCAGGGTCAGCGCGTAGGCACGATGTTGCCTGGCCGACTCTACATCCGTAACCAGAAGAAGATTATCATCCGATAACATAATTTCCGATTATGAAACTAACTCAAAAAATGCTGTGGCTGGTGCCAGCCACAGCATGCTTATGCCTTACATCGTGTATTGACGGTTTCGACAATGACGAGACCTTCACTTCCGATGTCAAAAACCAGCAGGTAGCAACACCTGTGCTGAGAGATTCTGCCAATGCCGACGGTACAATAGCCTATGTACTGTGGCCGGTTGTTCACGGTGCCAGCGGTTATGTCGTTTCTGTCCGAAACGTCACCGATGAGGCGAATCCTGATACGATTGTAACCAACAAAACCGTCGATGCCGTAAAGTACGCATTTTCCCGTGAGGACGACCAGTATTATGATGTCAAGGTAGTTGCCGTCGGCAACACCAAGTACCATAATACAGACTCCGAGGCTGCTTCTTTACGCGTATCATCGTTTGTCGACCAGTTAGGCGAAATAGTACCTAACGGATCGGATCTGTCAACCATTATTCCGACCATGCTGGCTCAGTTTGCTGCCGACAAAGACAGTACCGCTGAATTCGGCATCAATCTGGAGCCCGGCGGAACCTTTACCATGGGAGGCAAAGTTGATCTGAAGAATTACCAGATTACAATCTGCAGTACGAATCCGAACCAGCAGGCTACCATTGTGATGGGTGATTCCACCGGCTTTATCACACAAGGCGGCGTGAAATTCAAGAATCTGATCTTCGACTGCGCCGGAATGACCAACAAGACGGATGCCATTCTGAACCTGAGCAGTGAACCGACGTTCAGCAAGATTGGGTCCCAGTATCTGACCACCTATCCTCTGGTGTTCCAGAACTGCCGAATCAAAGAGCTTTCGACCCGTATGATTGCCGATAACTGCACACCATGGGTTGCCCAGAACGTATTGGTCAAGAACTGTATCATACAGGTGGATCAGGAAGCACAGAACAAGAAGAAAAACGCTTCCAAGCACTGTGACATCATCGACTTCGGCGATGGCTTCTGCGTCAATTTCGCCATCACAGGAAGTACGGTCTATTCAACGACTTCTCTCGCTTCTGCCTCGTCCGACATGCCGACAGTATACCGCGTGGCCAACAAGAAACTGCCGGGAGAGTTGCTCGACGGTGCCACCTACAAGTACTGTACCAACAGCATTACCAACTGCACCTTTGTCAATATCAGCAAAGCTTCCGCAGAACAGAATTCACCGATATTCTACTGGCCTCGCCAGAAAGGACAGTCCTATTGTACCGTTACAAACAAGAATAACATCTATGTAGATTGCGCCGGATGTCGTGTAAAGCGCTATAGCCTTCTGGCCGGACAGAACGGCAACATGGGTGCCGTGTTCTCAAACAACGTTTACAACTACAACGATAGCGAAACGCTTTATATCGGCGAGGCCTGGAACACTTATCCGAATCCGGACGAGGTAGATGCCGATGCCCAGCTTACATTGGACGCAGAAACCGGTATCTGGAAAGTAGGTAATGCCGATGTTGTTGCCGCCGGTTGCGGTGATCCCCGAGGATTAGAGTAAACGACAAGAAAGAATCAATTTCAAATAATTCTGAAAAGACAATCTTATGAAAAGAATATTTGCGCTCTGCTTAAGCCTGACTGCCTTGGTCGCAACAACCTGGGCACAGCAGGTATCGTCCGTGCAGGGTACCATCTGCGATGATTTGGGCGAGCCTCTTATTGGAGCTTCTGTCCGATTGGTCGGCACTCGTCTGGGCACCGTTACCGACGAAGAAGGAAACTTTGTACTCAACATTCCGCCGGACGCCCAAAAGCCGAAAGTCGAAATCAGCTATCTGGGATATATTCCCCAGACTTTCACCGACCTGACCAAGCGGCTGAATGTGAACCTGAAGCCCAACGACAAGAGCCTTGAAGAGGTGGTCGTGGTAGGTTACGGCACACAGAAGGCCAAAAACGTTACCGGATCCATTGAGAGCATCACGCCCGAAGAATTCAAGGACCTGAACGTAACCAACTTGGGTGAAGCGCTTTCCGGAATGATTTCCGGTCTGCATGTATCGATGACGGGTAGCAAACCTGGCGATGCTGCACACCTCACCATCCGCCAGTCAACCGAACTGGCCAAGAACTGGGGATCCATCAACGCCAAATTCTCCGATCAGGACGATACACCTTTATATATTATAGACGACTTCATTTCGAGTGAGACGGCTTTCAACAATCTCGATCCATCGGAAGTGGAAAGTATTTCCGTATTAAAGGATGCCGCAGCAGCCATTTACGGTGCACAGGGTGCATACGGTGTGGTTCTGGTAAAGACCAAGCATGGCCGCGTGGGCGCTCCTAAGATCAGCTATTCCGGACAGGTCGGCTTTACACAGCGTCTGTTCACACCTAAGATGATGAACGCTCAGCAGTGGGCCCGCGCCTGGAACGCCTATATGGGAACTCCTGACGAAACCGACAGTGAGACCAAGGCCAACCAGTATTTCCAGTCTGACGAAATCGAGGCTCTTTCCGGAGTCAACTATCAGCCGCTGGACGACGAATGGAGTGCTGCCCTCACACACAAGCATTCGGTAAACATCGACGGCGGTACGGATAATGCCACCTACTTTGCCGGCGTAAGCTACAATACCCAGGACGGTAACCTCGGCCGCCTGAACTACGACCGTTGGAACTACCGTGCAGGCGCAACTGCCAGCATCAGCAAATACCTGAAGGCCAATGTGCAGATCAGCGGTAATACCAGCTACAAAAAGACTCCCCGTAACCGCTATTCGAGCGCCACTACCGACGATGGAGACTATGCTATCCTGATGCAGCATCTGCCATTCATGCCGATTTCGGTCGACGGCAAGCACATTGTATATAATGGTATCACGGGCGAGAACGCTCCTTCCGGCAACCAGATTTACAACTGGGATGCCATTCAGGAATCTTCGGACCACAACGAGAACCGTTCGAATACCTTCCAGTTCAACTCATCCCTTGACCTCGACTTCGGATTCTGGAAGACGCTCAAAGGTCTGCATGCCAAGGTTTCGTACAGCAAGAGCATCGCCAACTCGGAAAATAACATAATCGCTACCGACATGTACACGTACACGCTGATTAACCGCGGCGGTTCGTACGGACATCTGTTCACCGGCGATACAGCCGATTACAGTTATGACAATCTGAACAGCTGGACGCTTTCCAACGGCGAAACGCTGAGCCGTTCCATGAGCCGCAGCGACAGCTATCAGCTGAACTTCACCGTGAACTACAACCGCAAATTCGGCGATCACGACGTTACCGCCCTCTTCTCCATCGAACGTGGCGAGTCCTGGGCAGAAACACTGGAAGGTACCAGTTCCGGCACTCCTCTCCAGTTTACCGACGGACAGAGCAACTCTATCACTCCGAGCAGCAGCGGTGATGTGACCAATGCCGAATGGGGTCGTACCGAATCCGGCCGTATGTCGTACATCGGACGTGCCAACTATTCGTACCAGGACAAATACCTGTTCGAAGCCCTGTTCCGCAGCGACGCTTCTGCCAAGTTCTCGCCCAAGAACTATTGGGGCAACTTCCCGTCGTTCTCGGCAGGTTGGGTAATCTCGCAGGAATCCTGGTTCAATAAGGAAAAGACGCATCTCGACTTCCTCAAGATCCGAGGCAGTTGGGGTCTGATGGGACGCGACAACGTAAACAGCTATATCTGGCTGACCCGCTATAACCGCGACCTTTCAAAGGGAGCCATTTTCGGCAGCAACTCGACCACCAAGCAGGTGGGTTACGGTATGGTCATCGAACAGGGAGGTGCCAACGAGGACGCTCACTGGGATAAGACCTACAAGACCAACTTCGGTATCAATGCCCGCATGCTCGACAGCCGTCTGTCCATTGACTACGACTTCTACTACGATCGCGGTCGCGAAATCTTCTCTACCTATCTGGGCACAAGCATTTACCCGACTACGGTAGGTGTTCAGGCAACGCCGGAGAACTTTGCGGAATTGGACGATTGGGGACACGAAATCAACATCGGATGGCGCGACAAGTTCGGCGAGAAAGGTTCTTACTGGGTACGCCTGTCAACCGGTTACAGCGACAACAAGGTAATCAAGTGTGCCGACATTGTCAATCCGGACCGTGACGATCTGGTTGAAGGCAAGCGCAAGGATCATGGTATCTGGGGTCTGCAGTGCATCGGCATGTTCAAGAGCTACCAGCAGATCGAAGAGTACTTCGACCAGTACAACATCACCGAATACATGGGCTATACAAAGGATAAGGTACGTCCAGGCATGCTGATCTACAAAGATGTGAACGGCACTTGGGATTCGACCAAGAAACGTTATAATCCGGAACCGGACGGCATTGTGGATGCTTCCGACGACCTTGTACAGATCTCCAAGCGGAGTGACAACCCATGGGGTGCTACCATCAACCTCGGTGCCAAGTGGAACGGATTCTCCGTCCAGGCTCAGATCGCAGGTTCGTGGGGTTCTTACATGATGGTTCCATCAACCGTACGCAAGAGCTACACGGCACTTACCAGTGAATATGGCAACATTCCTACCTTCTGGAAGGATATGTTCGTTTACGAAGATGTCATCGATGCTTCCGGAGTCGTTACCGTTCCTGCCAATACGGATTCCAATATTCCGAACTTCCGCTACGGTATCAACATGAACGAATCAACCTATTGGCGCATCAAGGCAACACGCGTTTCCATTCCGAGCCTCAGCTTCGGATACGAAATGCCGCGTAAGCTGGTATCACGCATCGGCATGAGCAGCTGCCGCTTCAATGTCACCTGCCAGAATGTTGCAAGCATCGTTTCACCACACTACAAGGACGCATGGAGTGCTTGGGGCGGCAACTACAGCTACTACCCGAACCTCCGCAAGATAACGATGGGTGTAAATGTTTCGTTCTGATGAGATCCTAAAGGAATAAAAACGGAATAACGAAAAATGATTACTATGATTCGTAATACATATTTTTATTTAGTTGGTTCAGTAGCTGCCACCGTTTTGCTGGGCAGTTGCTCGGATTCGTTTCTCGAAGAGAAGAAGCTCTATGGGAAATACAACTACAACACCGTCTACAACAATTACGAGACGGCCAAGAACCGTGTTGACAATCTGTACTATCAGATGCTGCCCGGCAAGAAAGAAGGTCAGGGCACAGGCGTAGCCATTGTCAGCACGGGAACAAACGACGAGTTTGCCAAAACGACAGAGGAGTTCGGCGGTCTTTCCAAACTGGAAGACAATCAGGCTCTCCTCGACTACAATGACATCAACAATGGAGGTTCGTTCGTATGGGATCACTTCTATGTTGAGAACAAGGAAACGTCTCCCTGGGGCTATCTGCGCAACATCAACGACTGCATCGAGGGCTTGAAAGACGGTTCGTTGAGCACCGACGAGAAGAACGAGTTGCTCGGACAGGCCTACTTCATGCGTGCCTGGCGCTACTTCACGATGGTGAAATGGTACGGAGGCGTTCCGATCATCGATCATGTACAGGAGTCTCTGGTATCCAAGATCTCAAGCGGCAGCAGCATTGTGGTTCCCCGTGCATCAACACTTGAATGTATTGAGTTCATGTACGAGGATCTTGACAAAGCCATCGAACTTCTGCCTGCAACCTGGGAAAACGAGGCATCTGACTGGGGTCGCGTTACCAAAGGAACCGCAGCCGCACTGAAGGGACGCATTGCCTTGCTTTGGGCATCGCCTCTCTTTAACCGCGCCGACGAACAGAAACGCTGGCAGGATGCCTACGACATCAACAAGGAGGCGCTCACCCTGCTTGCAGCCGGAGGATACGGTCTGGCATACGAGAACAACCCGGGCACTACCACCGAATCGGCTGCCAACTGGGCCAAGATTTTCCTGGACCTCAAGGGAACCGACGGAAGCGTTAACGAGAACATCTTCGTAACACTCTATAACAACATTGATGTCACCAGCAACAACACCCATCAGTGGAACAGCTGGGAGAACACCATCCGTCCGCGTAATGCCTATGCCGGCGGAGGCTTGCAGCCTACCTCTGAGATGATTGATGCCTTCCCGATGGCCGACGGCAAGATGAACGGTGAGAGTGTGTTCGAATACGATTCGCTGTGCTTCTTCAAGGACCGCGATCCCCGATTCTACCGCACCTTTACCTTCCCGGGCGAATGGTGGCGCTTCTCGGGCACGCCGAACTCAACACTGGTTGACCGCAGCATTGCATCGCTCGAGACGAAATACCCGAATTTCTCTTATTGGGGTAATTATCCGTACGACGGCAACGAATACGTATTCTGGGGCTACACCTGGTATGCATCGGAAGACAATCAGGCCAGCCTCTCGAAATCCGGATATGCTGCCGATATGCTCGGTTCGAACAATGCATCCGTACTGGTCCGTAAACGCAGCGATGACCTGCAGATCAATACCGCTCCGCTTTATGTTTACACTTACACCACCAGCAATCAGGGCTTCCGTCAGTCGGCTTCGCCTTTCATTGAAATCCGTTATGCCGAAGTGCTGCTGAACTTTGCCGAAGCAGCTGCCGCCATCAATAATCATACCGAAGCCTTCGATGCCTTGAAGCGTATCCGTTCACGTGTTTACAATCAGGATGACATCTCTCAGTGCAACGCTGATTACGGTCTGACCGATTACACCGACCGGGCCCAAGCCATCGCACAGGTGCTGAACGAACGCAAGATCGAGCTGGCTTACGAAGGCAAGCGTTTCGAAGATATGCGTCGATGGATGCTGTTCGACGGCGGTGCCGGACAAGCCGCATTGAAGGACACCTGGGCACTGACCGGCTTCGGAGGCAACACCTGCACCTATCTGGGTCTGACTCCAACCAACGGACACAAGAACCACTATCTGGAGATCTATGTCGAGAATCTGGCAGCCGTCGAGGAAGATGCATCCCAGGATCCTATCCTGATTGACGGCAATACACGTCCGACGGGTCTGAATCCTTGCGACCGCATCAATACGCAGACAGACTTGGAGAGCTTCTACACCGACTATCTGCTCCGCAAGAACCGCAATGCCGACGGCAACGACGAGACACAGATCCCGACCTTCCAGCCGTATTACTACTTCTGCGGACTTTGCTACAGCGCCATGTATAACAATCCTACCCTTTACCAGACCATCGGTTGGGAAGATTACAGTCATGGAGGCGACGGCATCTACGATCCGTTGGAGACCGATCCGGATAAGATTCCCGTAGACAATACAACAAGTTCTGTTTCTTTTGAATAAATAAAATGATGAAAAAATTATTTCTCACAGGGGCCGTGATTACGGCCTCTGTAGGATTTGCCTTTGCCCAGTATCCGCAGCAGACAGCCGAAGCCGGAGCCAAATGGGCAGCCAAGGCACAGTATGAGGATTCGATGTCGAATATTGCGTGGCAGAAAGCCCTTCCTGTTATTCAGCAGGAAGCTACGCAGGGACGACCGTACGTTCCGTGGGCTCATCGTCCCAACGACCTGCCGCAAGCCAATATTCCGGCCTTCCCCGGAGCCGAAGGCGGCGGTATGTACTCGTTTGGCGGACGTGGCGGAAAGGTTATTGTGGTTACCAACCTGAACGACCGCGGACCCGGTTCTTTCCGTGAGGCTTGCGAAACCGGCGGTGCCCGTATCGTGGTGTTCAATGTGAGCGGCATCATCCGGCTCGAAACCCCTATTAACGTACGCGCTCCCTATATTACGATTGCCGGACAGACGGCGCCTGGCGACGGTATCTGTATTGCCGGCGAGAGCTTTGCCATCAATACGCACGACGTGGTGATCCGTCACATGCGATTCCGTCGCGGTGAAACCGGCGTTGAGCATCGTGAGGACAGTTTCGGCGGCAATCCGGTCGGCAACATCATGATCGACCACTGCTCATGCGAGTGGGGTCTGGATGAAAATATTTCTTTCTACCGTCACATGTACGATGAGAGCGAAGGTCAGTACGAAAACGTCGCCAAGAAGTATCCGACCGTCAACGTCACCATCCAGAACACCATTTCGGCAAAGGCGCTCGATACCTACAATCACGCTTTCGGATCTACGCTCGGCGGCGAGAATGCTTCCTTTATGCGCAACCTCTGGGCGAGCAACAGCGGCCGCAATCCGAGCATCGGCTGGAACGGATGCTTCAACTTTGTGAACAATGTGGTTTACAACTGGGTACACCGCACTGCCGACGGTGGCGACTGGACTGCTACTTACAACTTCATCAACAATTATTACAAACCCGGACCTGCCACTCCTACCGAGGGACCTGTCAGCCACCGTATTCTGAAACCGGAAAGCGGCCGTTCCAAGCTCGACCATCACGTTTACGGTCGTGTTTACGCTCACGGCAACATCATGGAAGGCTTCCCGGAAATAACTGCCGACAACTGGAAAGGCGGCATTCAGGTCGAAGGATTTGAAGACTGTCACGGCGAAGAAAGCTACATGCGCAGCCTGCGTCCTTTTGCCATGCCTCCGATGCACATCCTTTCGGCCACCGAGACATACGATTACGTGCTGGAAAATGCCGGAGCCAACTATCCGAAACGCGATATTGTCGATGAGCGGATCATCGAGGAAGTCCGTACCAAACAGCCATACTACGTGGCCGATGCCATCAAGTATCAGGGCGATGTAAGCGGTCTGTCGCCTAAGTCGCAGGCTGCCGACGGCAGCTTCAAGTACCGTCGCATGAGTGCCGACAGTTATAAGTTAGGCATCATCACGGATCCCCGGCAGATGGGCGGA
The DNA here is from genome assembly GCA_017632695.1 of Bacteroidales bacterium. Taxonomy (GTDB): domain Bacteria; phylum Bacteroidota; class Bacteroidia; order Bacteroidales; family UBA3663; genus Liminaster. The sequence goes on along the minus strand of JAGBQS010000286.1, from coordinate 277 downwards.
TATCCGGAATACAAGGGTACGCCCCGTAAGGATTCGGACGGCGACGGTATGCCCGACAGTTGGGAAATTGCCAATGGTCTGAACCCGAACGATCCTTCCGATGCCACCGGCGACCTGAACGGTGACGGTTATACCAACATCGAAAAATGGATTAACGGCATTCCGACTCAGTCCACCATCGACTGGCGCAATCTCAATAACAATTTCGACACGCTCAAGGCTTATGGCATTTCGGAGTAAAAGTATATTAAATATGCTGGCAACTGCCGTTCTGCTC
>JAGBQS010000285.1 GCA_017632695.1 Bacteroidales bacterium | reverse complement strand
TAGCAAATAGTTACATAGGCCAAACAAACGTCCTCTAACTCCACAGGCTATAAGCCTTTAACTCCCATTAACTCCTGATAACTCCAAAATAAAGAGTAAAGAGTAGAGAGTAAAGAGTAATGTAGTTTGTTGGAGTTAGTGGGAGTTAATGGGAGTTAGCAGGAGTTAACTGACGATACTTACGCAGGCGAAACAAACGTCCGCTAACTCCACAGGTGAAAGCTTGTTAACTCCTAATAACTCCCATTAACTCCTGATAAAGGGTAAAGTAGATAGCATACCCAGGTCGTGGGGCACTCCTTCAGAGTGCGGTCACACCACTGCACCCAAGCCGAGGGTGCTCCTGCTACGCAGTAGTACCCCCGGTTATTGATGGGTGACCCCTTCAGGGTCATCCATTATTTTTATCTGAAAGACGTAAAGAATATTGTTCAAATAAATACTTTTTCAGTAAATATACTTAAAAAACAACACTTTTCTTGGCGTAAACATTGTATTTCGCGAAAAAATCAGTATATTTGCAGCGGAAAAACTCATTATCTCATGAATACACTCATCGCTCCCCTGTTTACGGTTGCCGCCATTGTGATGGCTTCGGTGCTGACCCTTGTCAGCATCAGGCGATACCGCAAGGTACAGAGGCGGAATGAGGCAGACAAGCCCGCCAAACACGGTGTGCGCCGCTGGACCAGAGTCTTCGGTTGGGAGTATTTCCTGCACTGCCCGCTGTTTATGCTTAGCGCCTATATCCTGTTGGCCGGACTGTGGTTTATGGAATTGTTTACAGGCGACAACGGCAGCGCAGGCTTTATCATCATGCCAATGACGCAAGGCGCGTTTATGCTGGCTTATCACCTTATGGCCCGAAACCTTTACGCCAGCTGGGAGCAGTACAACTTCAGGACCCTGAAACGGAACAACCTCGAGCAGGTTTGCGGAATGATCTTCTACGTCTGGTCTGTCACGGGCATCATGGTGTTCAATGTTTGGCACATTGACTTCGACGATATCTTCCGGACCCTGCCCGCTCTCTCCCTGATCATCTATGTGCCGATACTGCTGTTTGTGCTCCACCTCTGCCTGTTTGTATGCTACGGAAACCAGTTCTCCCTGTGGAGCGAAACCCTTGCCGAAAAGCCGGAAGCCGATTACTCGGGCTATTACTATACATCGGCCGGAACGGACACGAAGACCGTTGATAAAGACAGGCAACGGCACAGACGGACACTCTGGTTCAGCAGGCAGACCCATTTTCAGGATACAACCGATCCGGACTGGCTCGATTCGGGCGACGAGAACGACGTGTTCGGATACTCGTCGAACCAGAACACCGGCACCAAATCCGACGGCTACGACCGCAGGGTACGCTTCGACGATGAAGACCATTGGTAAAACATTAAACAATCAGAAAAACGCATAGGCTATGAACATCCAGACCACCCAACAGAACGGAACCGTAACGATTATCCTTAACGGCAAACTCGACACCTTCAGCAGCAATCAGGCTATGGTTGAAATTGACAACCAACTGGCAGCTTACAGTCAGATAAAGTCGCTTGTGTGCGATATGTCGGGGGTTGACTACATATCGAGCTCCGGCCTGCGCATCATGCTCAAGCTGGCCAAACAGTACAAGGACTTCACAATCATCGAGGTCAAGCCCGACGTTTACGAAGTGTTCAACATGACGGGTTTCACCAAAATGATGCCCATCAAGAAGGCGCTCCGCCAGCTGAGCATCGACGGTTGCACGGAAATTGGCAGAGGCGGCGTGGGTATTGTGTACCGCATTGACGACGAAACGATTATCAAGGTGTTCCGCGAAGGAACCACGCTCGATACGGTTCAGACGGAGATCATGATGTCGAAGGAAGCTTTCGTGTTCGGTATGCCCACTGCCATCTCGTTCGACATTGTCCGCGTAGGGACCCAGTACGGACTGGTGTACGAACTGCTGCGGGCCGAAACCCTGAGCGAATGCCTGAGCCGCGAGCCGGAACGCATCGACGAGTTTGCACAGCTCTATGCGGATGTGTTCCGACAGATGCACAACATCGAGGTGCCCGCAACCACCTGCATCCCCAGCGCACTGGAACGGCAGGAACAGGCCATCCGGCACATCGGCCGGTACTTTGATACAGCGAGCATCGACCTGCTGCTCGAGATTGCCAGCTATATCCCTCCCTGCAACCGCCTGCTGCACTGCGACCTGCAGGCCAAGAACGCCATGCTGCAAAACGGTGAGGTGATGCTGATCGATATGGGCGAGGTTGCTTACGGCCATCCGGTTATCGACCTGGCTTACGCACATTCATCGATGGTTTCCTTTACGGGCGACTATGAAAAGGTGATCGGAATTCCCCGCGATCTGGGCAAGGATCTGTACCAGCGGATGCTGAGCTATTATTTTAAAGGTATGGGCGTGGCCGAAACGGCTCACCGCATCAAACAGATTGAGGCGGTGGCCTGCATCAGGAACTTCTCGTGGCTCTCGTTGAGCGACTCGTTCCCCGAAGCCCTTGTCCGCGAGTGTCAGGAAAACTTCGCCAAACGGGTTACCAGCCGCAAGGATTACCTGCTGGACATTTGCCGGACGCTGTCGGACTGGACGGTCTGAACATCGGGGGGCTTAATCTGCTCCGGCGCAGTACCTGCGGACTATGCTGTCGGCCACCACATAGGCCATACTCCAGGCTGCCTGCAGGTTAAAGCCGCCGGTTACGGCATCTACATCGAGCACCTCTCCTGCCAGATAAAGGCCGGGAGAGGTTTTTGCTTCCAAGGTGTTAAGGTTCAGGTTGGACAGCGATACGCCTCCGCAAGTCACAAATTCTTCCTTGTGCCGGCTCTGTCCTTCGACGGCGTATGTGTCGGCCGAAAGGACTGCAACCAGCCTGTTCAGCTGCTTAACACCCACTTCGCTCCACTTCTGGGCATCGCGCAAGCCTGCACGCACCAGCAACGCCTGCCACAAACGGGAGGAAAGTTGCGGCAGATGGGTGTTGCCGATCTGCTTGGCCGGCTGCTGTTGCTGCATCAGGATCAGGCTGTTGCGCACGTCGGCTTCGGTGGCATCGTTCAGCCAGTTGACCACCAGTTTGGCGCAGTA
>JAGBQS010000284.1 GCA_017632695.1 Bacteroidales bacterium | reverse complement strand
GACGGATTAGAGATATGGACGGCATCGTTGCGCACAACGCCTGACTGCAAGATCCAGTCTGCTTCCGAAAGATCATCCTTGCGTACCAGAATCATCGATGCAGCCGCTTCTCCCAGATTCAGTCCGCAACGGTCGGCATCAAACGGCCGGCAGGGATCGGGCGACAAAGCCTTGAACGACTGGAATCCGCTTACGATAAACTTCGACTGGATATCCATTCCTGCCACAATCGCAACCCGATAATAACCGGCATCCAGCAATCGCATAGCCAGAATCTGGGCCGACAAACCGCTGATGCAGGCATTCGAAACCACAATCGGCTGATTGGGGTTCCGGAAATGTTCGGCCACCCTGCGGGCTGACACGCCCATGCGTTCAAAGTCCATCACATTTCCCTTCGTACTCGAAATGATGAACACGACTTCCTCTGAAGAAGCATCAATCTTCCCGCCCTTTGCTGCAGCTTCTTCCAAAGAAGCTCCGATGGTTTTGATCAAACCTTCTTCAAAGCCCATCGGAGACTCGAAAAGCGAGGCGACAAACGGCTCCGGCATATCGGCAAAACGGTGTTCCGCCAAAGCCGACCGGCCCTGAAGGACTGCCAGGAGATTTTGGACAGTCGTTGTCCCCAATGGGGAAATGATATTATCCGATAGTAGCGTAATCATTCATCAATAGCAGATTAGATGGCGGTCTTCATCTGACCCTCAGCCAATATATTTCCTTCCGCATCGTACACAAATGCTGAAAAAGAAGTCATCCCGAAGGCTTCGGCCTCCACCTCGATACGGGTCCGGATCTGCTCGTTAACGGCAGGATTCCTATAAATGCTAAGCGACCTGATGGCTCCCACATATCCGATCTGTACGGGTTTCTTCAGGATGTATTTGTAATAGTAGCCGATACGGGCAGCACTCGTCTGCGCGATGTTCTCGATCAGTCCGCACGCGGAAAAGATGCCGTCCTCGCACATCATATTGTCTTCTTTAATCCGGAACTCCGTCTCAACATACTTATCAGAATAGATAGTCAGACTATCGACCATGATAAATGGCGGACGCTGGGGCAAAAGTTCCAGTATGTCTATATCTCTGCAACTAATTTCCATTTTCGGTTGGGTTTCAGTCTTTTTTATTATCCGTCCAGAACTCATAATAATTGAACCACTGGGTCGGATAAAGTCTGACAATCTTTTCCATTTCTCCGGCAAAGGCATCGGCAAGCTGCTGCGCCTGTTCCTTTTTGCCTAAACCGGCATCGGCCCTCATAATCCGGAAATAAACCTTATAGGTATCCCATCGTTCCTTCATCACAAAGATAGCGGCCATCGGAACCTCTCTGAGCAACGCTAACTGGAACGGTCCGAAAGGCAACCTGACTGGATGTCCCAGAAACACAGAGTCCAAAGACTTGGGCGAACCGAATATCCTGTCGCCCGGCATGCTGGCAATCTGTCCGTCGCGCAAGGCGTTGTTCAGTTCAAAGATATGGCTCATATCGGGCTTCACAGGCACCATCTCGACCCCTTTGACAGAAAACATTTTCCGGCGGTTCTCCATCATGGTTTCCGTTTCTCCCAGGAAAACCAAAGCATACATCTTCTTGACTTCCTGTTTCAGACTGTAGCCTGCCAGTTCGTAATTACCCATATGGCAACTCAATTGGACGAAGCCTTCAGCCTGGCGGGCCAGTTCAAAGTAAGCCTCCTTCCCTTCTCCGTATTCGAATCTGAATGTCCTTCCGCCAAAAGCGGCAAACCGGTCAATTATGATCTGTCCGAATCGGAAATGATTGGCATAAACATGCCAGAATGCCTTCCAACAAGATTCCTGGAACCCTTCCCGGAAGAAATGGTACATCGAGATGTAACCCTTATGGTTGAACAGCATATAGAACGGAACCACCAGACACAACACACCATAGATGATGCGTTGGTCGATGACGGCCAACAGACGGATGAGGGTCCGCTGCATCCAGGGCAATCCTCCCGTTGTTCCTTTCCAGTTATCGTGCTCTAAAGCCATAAGATATTTATCCTAACGATGTCAGTTATTTCCGGCAAACGATGATGCTGTGTCCGTGACCCAGATTATCATGAATCTCCTCAATATGCAAGCCTGCCGACAAGATACAGGATTCCATATCTTCGGTATTGTACATCTTGCTGTTTCCATTGGCGATATCGGTAAAATAGACGCTTGTCATAGTCAGGCAGAGCGCCGATGTCTCGTACTTCTGCCGATCCCACAAAGTTTCCATGATGCACAAACGGCTTTCAGAATCCATGATTTTGGACGCCCTCTTCAGAATCGAAACGATTTCGGGCATGCTGAAACAATCCAGGAACTGGCTCATCCAGATGATATCGTAATGGCGGTCGGTAGGGAAATCCTTTGAAGAATCGAGCAGATTCATCCCGTATCCGCTAATACGGTCGGCGCCCGGTTTCCCCTGTGTCTGCTGTCTCATCATCTCCAGCTGCTGGGGCAGATCGACGATAGTGACCTCAACCTGCTGATCGTAACTGACACATTGCATCGCCCACTTTCCGGTATTTCCGCCCACATCGAGCAACGTGTGCGGATGATAGCCGAACACTACTTCCAGGGCTGCTGGAAACGATGCATCGCTATAAAAATGGTCAAATCCGAACCAGCTGGACTGAACCTGTTCCGGTAATCTGGAAAGTCCCTCATAAAGTGTCGGCCAGGAACCGAAATGCTTTAATCCGGCAGGAGTTCCTTCCTTCAAGGCTTCTTCCAGGTGAAACAGTCCTTCGTAGTTCACATCGTGATTGAAGGCCATATTGACACGGGTCGAGGCATCGTTCAACAGGAACCAGCCTGCCTTCGACAAACTGTACCGGTCGGTTTCCGGATTAATGAGCACTGTTCCGATCGATAACGATCCTTCCAACAAAACCTTGACTGCATAATCGCTCAATCCCGTTTTCTCTACCAGTTCTGCCCGAGTCAGCCCCTCATTGGTATCGCGCAGCAGATCCAGAATGCCGAATTTAACCATCAATCGGGAAACCTGAAAAACCATCGGGCTCCAAGCAATAAACTGAGCCAGACGCTGAGCCTCTGGTGCAGTCATTCTTTCCTGAGTATATCTTTCAGCCAAAGCAGGAGACAAATGCATAGTTTTACTCTTTGATTAAGGGATACATGTAAGCGCGCAAAGATAATTACTTCTACTGAAAAAAACAAAAAAAATGGGCAAATTCTTCCGAATTCACCCCAAAACAACTTCGTCCATCGGTATATCCCAAGAATCAGTTGGCAAATCATCTACCAGTTGGCATCGGAAAGCGACACCTATTTTCGGACAAGTCAGGTCTTTCAGCATCCTGTCGTAATACCCCTTTCCCCTTCCCATCCGGGCTCCTGATTCAGTAAACGCCCGACCTGGAATAATGGCCAGATCCGTATCTTCCAAACCGGACAAAGGCTCGGCATCGGCCGTCGGTTCCGGCATCAGAACTTTCTTTCCTTCCAACTGGGCCATACGGATCAGCTGTTGTAATGATATCTCATCGGGCAAAGCTTCGTACAACAGGACCTTCCCTGCCTTCTGCCACACATCCGATTCTGCTATCTGCCTACAAACCGCATCGGAAGCAAGCTGTTTTTCCGATGCATCGAGCAAAGCTATACGTCGGCGTATTTCCTGTCTGAGTTCCTTCTTATTCATACTGAACAAACCGAATTAACCGTTACCCTCAATTCCTCTCTTTCTGACATTATACAACTGCCAGGAGTTCATGATATTGTGCCAAACTGAATAGAATCCGCCGACCACCGATGTTACCGGATTCAGGAAAACCTGTCCGAACCAGATGATGAAAACCGTATTCTTCTGACCGAATGCCTGTCCGGCAGTCACTCTTTCCGAAGCTCCGTAACGCCGGCCGATTGCCTGACCGACCCGGAACTGCAACAGGCAGCAAAGCCCCGAAATGACTGCCAGCCCGACCAGATACCACACACTTACCGAACTGTGCACAATACTCCGGACGGTTACGGCAATAGCTATCGACAAAGAAACCGTCCAAAGATAAAAGGACAGGTCTTTATACCGGATGAGTACCCGATGAAGCGACGGAATGCAAAACCTTACAAACCAAGCCAATGCCAAAGGAAATATCAGCAAAGGTGACACCTTTCCCATAATCGACAGGAACGCTCCTACGAACGAGATATCGGAAGATTCGACAAGCGGCATAAATACCGGAGCCACAACCGATACCATCACATTACAAATCATCAGGTAGGTGACCACACCTGAAACCGAGCCGCCCAACTTGCCGGTTATGACCGCCGAAGCTGTTGCTGTCGGACAAATCAGACTCAGCATAGCTCCCTCACAAAGCACTTTCAACCCTTCGCTAGGCATCACCATAGCCAAAAGCGAAAAGACGACAAAGAGCGATGCTTGAACCGACAATACCCAAGCCTGCCATCTTCGGGGGCGCATCTCTTTCGGGCTGACTTTCAGAAACGACAGAAACAGCATCAGAAAAATAAGAATCGGCTGAATATAACGGGTAACCGCAACATAAGTCCAACGATGTGCTTCTGCCCCTAACGGCAAAGAAACGAAGACAAAATATTCAGCTACTCCCACTAACATAGCCAGTGGGAGTATCCAGTTTCTGATAAATGTCCAAAGTCCGTTCATGAAAACCCGGTCAGAATTATTCAACCGTCACCGACTTGGCAAGATTACGGGGCTGATCGACATTCAGACCTCGGGCCACCGCAATATGATAGCTCAGCAATTGCAACGGAATAACTGAAATCAGCGGAGCCAGACAGGATATAGTCTGTGGAACTTCAATATATTTCTCGACCATACGCTTTACCTGATCATCACCCTCGTGAATAATGGCAAGTATCTGTCCGTGTCGGGAAATAACCTCCTGCAGATTTGAGATTACTTTCTGGTAACGGCGATGATGGTTCGTCAGGAAAACAACGGGCATATTCTTGTCGATCAAGGCAATCGGGCCATGCTTCATTTCGGCAGCCGGATAACCTTCGGCATGAATATAGCTGATTTCTTTCAGTTTCAAGGCACCCTCAAGGGCTACCGGATAATTGTATCCGCGACCCAGATAGAGGAAGTTCGGAGAATCGGCAAACAATTTGGATAATTCCTTAACCTTATCGTTCTGCTTCAGAGCCTCCTGAATCTTATCAGGAATATGTGTCAGTTCTTCAAGCACTTCCTGATATTCTTCCTGATCGACGGTACCCTTGTACATACCCAATGCCAAAGCAAACAGAACCAGTACGACAACCTGACCGGTAAATGCCTTTGTCGAAGCTACACCGATTTCCGGACCTACGTGAATATAGGTTCCCGTATCCGTATTGCGGGCAATGCTCGAACCGACTGCATTCACAATACCATACACAAAGGCGCCATTCTCTTTTGCCAGCTGGATGGCTGCCAGCGTATCGGCTGTTTCACCGGACTGGCTGATGGCAATAACCACATCATCCGGCTCTATTACCGGGTCTGCATAACGGAACTCCGAAGCATACACAACTTCAGTTGGAATCCGGCAGAAATGTTCGATCAGCTGCTTGCCAATCAAACCGGCATGCCACGATGTTCCGCAGCTGACGATAACAATCCGACGGGCACGGAGAAGTTCGCGACGGTGATCCTTAACAGCACTCAGCACAACGTCCAATGTAGGTTCATGTGCCTGTCCGCTGTCCGAACTGTACACATTATTTATAATACGGCCTCGCATACAGTCCCGAAGCACGTTCGGCTGGTCGAAGATTTCCTTGAGCATGAAATGCGGGAATCCGCCCTTGTCAAGCATCGAAAGATCAACATCCACCTCTTTTACGGTTGCCTCCTTGTCCTGTCCGAAAAGATTCATGATGTGAAGGTCCTTATCTCTCTCGATGACGGCCACTTCATCGTCGTTAAGGTAAACAATCTGTTTGGTATATTCGGCAATAGGCGAAGCATCGGATGCAAGGAAAAACTCTTTATGGTCTTCTCCGATACCGATTGCCAACGGAGACGCCTTGCGGGCAGCCACAAGACGGTTCGGATCCGCCTTGTCGATTACGGCAATGGCATAAGCTCCGATCACCAGCTTCAGTGAACGGCGAACGGCTTCCGACAGATCACAGTTGCGAAGATTCTTCTGGTATTCTATCAACTGTACCAATACCTCGGTATCCGTCTGACTCTGGAACACAAATCCGCGCTTTTCCAATTGGGAACGCAAGGTTGCATAGTTCTCAATGATACCATTGTGCACCAGCGTGATGCTACCTGACTGCGAGACATGGGGATGTGCATTTACTTCCGATGGAGCACCGTGCGTTGCCCATCGGGTGTGAGCAATACCCAAACTGCCACTGATATCTTTTCCCTGGGTAGCTGTTTCCAAATCTTGCACCTTTCCCTTTGCCTTATAAACATTCAAGGTAGCCGACTGACTTACCAATGCACAACCGGCACTGTCATATCCACGGTACTCTAAACGATGCAAGCCCTTAATCAAAATCGGATAGGCATCCCTGAATCCGATATATCCGACAATTCCACACATAATAAATCAATTTTTAAAATAATACAAATTAAACGTTACTCCCTAATTCTTTATTGAGTCCATGTACAAAATTCAAATATGTTTCCTGTGCCACATCACCCAACTTGAACTCTTTTTCGGCATCCTTGCGGATTTCTTCAATCCATGTCTTTCGTGCTGCCTGATAGTCTTTCTCAATTTCCTGAATCTTCGCTGGCGTCAGACTGCCTTCTACCTGATAATACTGACAAAGAAGCGGATAGGTCCAAGTCCAACGGAACTCATCATATCTGTTATGGATCTGCTGCAATTCGGCCAAAACCGATTCCATTGTACCGAAGGTTCCCTGACTGATGGAACGGATCAGTTTCTCTTCCTCCGAAGTCGGGAGCAGCAATCCGGACAGATCGCTCCACGATCCTTCGCCTATGGACTGCTTCGGCATATCAGTCTGATGAGAAGAAATCGCCATACCCAGATACAGGCGAATGGCAAGATCATAATAGAATATGCCCTTCTCCAAAGAAGACCGCTTTACGATGCCACCCTGGAAATTGTATCTTTCCTTATCTTCTGACTCAACAAGCAGATTCTCCAAAGCCTTCTTTGCCTCCAAGACCTTTCCGATTGTATAAGGTGAAAGCCAGTCGAAATTGATGATTGACGCCTTGTCTCCACGTTTGTCACGATGAGGCCACTTCTTCACATCCCGATACAGACCGACCGTCACCACATTCTTTCCGGGTACCAGAATCATATCGTTACCATCGGCAATCAGGTAAGAGAACGGCAGGTTGCGTGTATCCGGATGATTGGTCAGCTTACCCAAGCAGACACTGAAAGCACCTATCTGGGCGGGTAACAGCAAATGACTTCCGGATGCAGTCTTTGATCCGCGTTCCAAAACGCCCCAATGCATCGGGCCCATCTTGTAAGCATGATTTGAGAAATTGGTAGCAGAACCGGCATTGTAGAAAGAGAAATCAGATCCAATCAGCAGCGAGCCCTTATGATGGCTTACCGTAAACGGACCGCAGAATGCAGCGCAAGCTTCTCCATTACCCATAAAGCTATTGGCAAAGAAGATGGAGTGTTCAGCGCTGAAAGCGTTTGTGATGGTAGATGCCTCTCCCACGAAACAACCTTCAAGATTGGCATTCTTCGATACTTCTGACTGACGGCAGATCACACATTCCTCGGCTATCACTCCGGTTCCTACAAAAACATCGGATGACAAAGTACAAGACTTCAGCAATTGGGCACCATCAATACGGCAGCCCTCACCGATCCGGCAATCAATAATCCGACCCACATTCAGAATCTGTACCTTGGCCCCGATCTTTCCCCGGCCAGACTTGCCGTTTCTTTCTGAAATATCCTTCAGGATCAGCTTCCGGATAGCATCCGTCAGATGGGAATTCTGCTCATATTTGACCTGTATGGCAGCCAACTGGGAGGTCAGTCCTTCGAAAAGCATAACGTTTCCGTCGCCAGCCTCGTTCAGGACCGGGATAACGGTACCTTCTCCGAAATTTGCTTCAGCAGTAGTTTCCATACAGTACACATTGCTGATCAGACACCCGTTTCCGATTTCATAGTTGTCGATAAAACCATTAACGTTTTCAATGAGGCAGTTATCGCCCACGGATACATTCCTTAAGGTTGCATTGTAAATTCCACATTGCTTCGGGAAACCGTCAGAAAAAGAGATAGAGCCGGAATTATCTCCCAAAGTGACATTTCCATAGAATGAAACCTGTCGAAGCCTGTTGGCATCAAAACTTTCGGCCACACGAATATTACCCCATTCGTCTGCCGAGCAACCGGAAGAGACTAACTTCTCAATTTCCTGTTTTGTCAACGATCTCATAATAATTAATTTTTAAAGGTTCAATAATTTCTATTTAGTAATCCACATTCTTCTTATTTAATGCATCAGTTTGTAAAGCAGTTCCTGCAATGCCTGATCATCCGGGATATTAACTCCTCTGGCTCCTTTCTGCCTCGCATCGTAATCGCGGAGCAAGGCTATATTCTGCATTGCCTTCCAGGCATTGTATATTTTCATTGCAGCCAGCACGTCTTTGGCTTGCGGATAATTCAACCCAATTTCTTTCATCAGTCCATTTACCGACTTGTCCTGCGCATAATGTGCCAGCATGATATTCGAGAAGAAAGAGAACAGAACAGATATGGAAATCTGTATCGGATTGGCTTTCGGATTTTGCGCAAAATACCGGCGAATCAGTTCGCATTTACGGAAATCCCGCTTAGCGACGGCGCTTACCAACTCATAAGAATTGAATTCTTTGGATATACCGATATGACTGGCAATCTGGTCGGACGTAACCTTCGTTCCCGTGAGGGTTATTTTCAGCTTCTCGATTTCTGAGGTCAAACGGGACAGATCCGATCCTATGTAGTCAATCAGCATCTGAATGGCCTTGTCATCGAACTGCAAGCCTGTTGAAGCCAGGAACCCAGGCAAGAAATCCTTCAGTTTATATTCCGGCACCTTGGCACTTTCGAACACAACTCCGCCATTATCCACAATTTGTTTCACCCATTTCTGCCGGCTGTCTGGCTTCTTTCCCTTCATCGTAATCACAAAAACGGTACTCGAAAGCGGATGTGCCGTATAGACCTCAAGCTGTTCCAGCTTCGTCAGTTCAGCATTCTGCTTCAGCATCTGTGCCTCACGCAAAAACACCAGCTGGTATTCCGACATCATTGGGTAACGTCGGCAAGCACTCACCACATCTCCTAAATTGGTGACATCGGCGCCATACACCTGAGTCAGATTGAAATCCTTCTCCTCTTCGGTCAGGACCCTGTCTGACAACAGATCCGTAATACGGTCAATGAAATAGCTTTCATCACCGTACAGCAAGTATATGGGAGCGAATCTTCCGCTCTCAATATCCTTGGTGATACTTGCAAAATCTGTTGTCTTTGCCATTTTTATAACTTTAAATTTGGACAGTTATTACAAAATACATATCTTTGCGCCATGAATTATCCAAAACTGAACCTGCCTTCATTCGAACTCAAGACCCGGATCTGTTCTGAAACCGGAGCTGAAGAAGTTTTCGACACGCAACGCAAAAAATACGTACGACTGACTCCAGAAGAGTGGGTCCGCCAGCATTTCGTGTGTCATCTGATTCACACCTTGGGCTTTCCACAGGGGCGGATCGGAAACGAGATTCCTATCCGCGTAGGACGTATGGAAAAACGTTGCGATACGGTTGTGTACGACCAATTCGGACATCCCGCAGTCATTATCGAATACAAAGCTCCTACAGTGCCGCTGACTCAGAAGGTATTTAATCAGATTGTCCGATACAACTTCGCACTTCAGGTTGACTATCTGATGGTGAGCAACGGTCTTCATCACTACTGTTGCCGGCTGAATCATCAGCTGAACCGGTTTGAGTTTCTTCCGGAACTTCCCCGGTGGGAACAGATTGAATCTCAGGAGTAATCTCTGTAACAGAGGCATTCTCAACCTTCAGCACCCGCCCGGGGAACTGATCAAGCAACTGCATATTGTGGGTTGACATCAGAACGGTTGTATTCCGTTCTTTGCAGATGTCGTACAGCAGCTGAACGATGTTCGAACTTGTTGCCGGATCAAGATTACCCGTCGGTTCATCTGCCAATATCACCGAAGGGTCATTCAGCAACGCGCGGGCAATAACCACACGCTGCTGCTCTCCACCAGACAAAGTATTAGGCATCCGATAGCCTTTATTATCCATACCTACCAGATGGAGTACCTGACTGATACGGTCTTCCATTTCCAATTTATTCTTCCAACCGGTAGCCTTCAGGACAAATTCCAGGTTCTGTTGAACCGTACGGTCGACCAACAATTGAAAATCCTGAAAAATGATTCCCAAACGCCGACGCAAATAGGGAATCTGCCAACGCCGGATTGTCTTAAGGTCATACTCAAAAACGGTAGCCTCACCCTCAGCAATCGGCAATTCTGCATAGATAGTCTTCAGCAGGCTGCTCTTACCCGAACCTACCTGACCAATCAGATACACAAACTCGCCCTTACCCACATGCAAGGTTACATCCTTCAAAAGCAATTGCTGCTCTCTCTCAACATTGACACCTTTGTAGTTAATCATTTTACAGGAAAAGATTTCGGTATTCGTAATAACAGGCCGGACTAAGGTCTCTTAGTGTTTCTTCCAGCCCGGATTGTGGCGTTCTCGCAATTCGGCTGCCATATCTTCAATACGCAGTCCCTTGCTGGTCAGCAACACAATCAGGTGGTAAAGCATATCCGAGCCTTCGTAAATCAGACGGTCATTGGTGCCGTTAGTTGCTTCAATCACCAATTCAAGAGCCTCCTCGCCCACCTTCTGTGCCATGCGATTCAACCCGTCCTTAAACAGACTGGTCGTATAGCTTCCTTCCGGCATCTCTTCGTGACGTTTCTCAATAAAGTCCTGCAGTTCGGATAGGAAAAGCAGCGCATTATCCTTGTCATTGGCAGCCTTATGCGGATTCTTCTCGCCCCAGCAAGTATCTGCACCCGTATGGCATACAGGACCGGCCGGAACGGCTTTAATCAGCAAAGTATCCTGATCGCAATCGTTCAGGATTTCCTTTACGGTTAATGTATTGCCCGAAGTTTCGCCCTTGGTCCACAGAGTGTTCCTGGTGCGGCTCCAGAACGTAACAAAACCGGTTGAAACCGTTTTTTCGTAGGCTTCCTGATTCATGAAACCCAACATAAGCACCTTGTCGGTGTTGGCATCCTGAACAATAGCAGGAACCAAGCCTCCCAATTTTTCGAAATTAATATCCATAATCTATATGATAACTGTTTATAATCTGCGTACACAAATGCCGTTTTCGGCCAGATAGGTCTTGAGGTCCCTCATGGGAATCTCATTGAAGTGGAACACGGAAGCTGCCAACGCTGCATCAACATGAGCATGCTCGAAAACCTCCAAAAAATGTTCCTTGGCTCCAGCTCCTCCTGAAGCAATAATCGGGATGGTCAGTTCTTCGTGCAAACGACGCAAAGCATCGATTGCAAATCCCTGTTTCGACCCGTCATGATTCATAGAGGTAAAAAGAATCTCACCCGCACCACGTTCCTGAGCTTCATGTGCCCATTCGAACAGGGTTCTGTCAGTCGGCACACGACCTCCATTCAGGTAGCAACGCCATGTTCCATCCTCCTCCAATCGGGCATCTATGGCACAAACACATTCCTGGACACCGAAGCGCTGGGCAATTTCGGTAATCAGTTCAGGACGGCGAATCGCCGAACTGTTAACCGACACCTTATCGGCGCCTGCAGAAAGCAACCGCTCCACGTCACTCAGTTCATGAATACCACCACCTACCGTAAACGGGATCGATACTTCGGCGGCAATCCGTTTGACAAGTTCCGTAAACGTCCTGCGACCTTCATGCGAAGCAGTAATATCGAGATACACCAGTTCATCGGCTCCCATATCACTGTATTGCTTACCCAATTCAACGGGATCGCCTGCATTACGGAAATTGACAAACTGAACGCCTTTTACCGTCGTTCCGTCCTTAACATCCAGACAGGGTATGATTCGTTTTGCTAACATATTCTTCTATTTCATGATAGGTTATACGCCCCTCGTAAATCGCTTTGCCGATGATAACATCCGGCACACCGATGGCATCCAGCTGTTCTACATCCTTCATGCACGAAACACCGCCGGAAGCCGTAACGTGCAAACCCGGAAATTCTGCCATCATATCGCGATAAAGTTCTACGGAAGGACCCGTCATCATTCCGTCGCGAGAGATATCGGTTGAAATAATTTTTTTAACACCTCTGGCAACATAGCTTTCCAGGAATGTCTGCCAACGGGCATCGCTCTCTTCCAGCCATCCGCTTACCGCAATTTTACCGTCCTTGATGTCTGCACCCAAGATAATCTTTTCCGGACCATATTTCTCCAACCAGGACAAAAACAATTGCGGCCGGTTTACGGCGATGCTTCCTCCGGTAATCATATGGGCGCCGCATTCGAAAGCAATTTTAGCATCATCATCGCTTTTCACTCCACCGCCAAAGTCGATAATCAGCCGGGTTCCGGAAGCAATACGCTCCAAGGTCTTATAATTAACGATATGTCCGCCCTTAGCACCGTCAAGATCAACGACATGCAAACGGCGTATACCAACACCTTCCAGTTTCTTAGCCACCTCCAGCGGATCGTGGCTGTATTCTGTCTTTGCGCCATAGTTACCCTGTTGTAAACGCACCAGAGTTCCGTCAATAATATCTATGGCAGGAATCAGTTCAATCATTTTCTTTTTCTATTATACTAAAACAGCATTATCATTCAAAAAATTGGCAAGTATCCGCTCACCTACCGAACCGCTCTTTTCCGGATGGAACTGAGTAGCCCAAAAATTGTCTTTGTGCAAGGCAGCACTGTACAAGCCGCAATAATCGGTTACAGCAATGGTATCGGCACAAACCGGCACCCGATAGGAATGAACGTAATAAACATAACTGTCATTGGCAATTCCTTCCAACAACGGATCTGCCTGTCTGCCTTCTGCCAAATGTACCCGAAGCGTATTCCAACCCATTTGCGGCACCTTGAACGAAGCGTTTTCCGGACGGAACCTTTCAACAGGGACATCGAAAATACCCAGACAATCCACGTTTCCTTCCTCACTGTGGCGGCACAACAGCTGCATCCCGATACAAATACCCAGTACCGGTTGCTTCAAACCACGGATAATATCACTCAATCCGTTCCCGTTCAGATAATCCATCGCAGCTCGGGCCTCTCCTACGCCGGGAAAAATCACCTTATCGGCGTTCCGAAGCTCCTCGGGATCGTTGGTAATAACCGGTTCAAATCCCAAGCGTTTGCAGGCACAGTAAACACTGTAGATATTTCCCGCGTTGTATTTAACAATTGCAACTTTCATACTTACTCATTCCTATTTTAATCGTCATACCAGTCGATCTTGTTCGAACGGGACACCGACGACTTCTCATACTTCAGATCACTCAACATCGAACTCTTCACGGCAATGCAAACGTGGAAGCTGGCATAAGTTCCTAACGGATTCAGGGATGCCGTCAACGTCCAGCAATGCATATCCCGGGAAGCATTCATGTTCATATAGGTCACCTTCTTGTCATTGAAATTATAGGTGAGGTTATACGAGAAGTTCCAGTTCTTGGTCGGCTGGATGCTTCCGGAAACCGTTGCACTGTGTTTCAAAGCCAAGTTGTATTCCATCTTCTTATAATTGAAGTCGCTATAAGCGTACCGCATCGTATATGATACATTCAGTGACCAGGGCACACTCCAAATCAGGTATCCGTCGGCATCGTACTTGGAGGACGAAGTTCCCTCATGTTTCTTTCGGCGACCGGATTCCTTTTCTTTGGCAAGCGAAGGATCCAGGTTTTCATCAACCGTATCGTCAACATCTTCTCCGGTAGGGTCCTGATCCAGTTCGGAAGACGTATCTCCATCTCCGAAGCCGAACCATTCTGCCAGTTTCTTGTTGTTCAACTGGAAGCTGTAACTGTATCCCGTATTCATCAGGCGCGGGAACTTGCCGACCTCCCAACGGGGCACATCGATATGGTGGGGTGTGCCGCTGCTTGACAACCCGTACATGTAAGTATCGAACGAAGCCGAAAGATTCATGGAACTGCTTTTGCCCATCTTAATGACCATCGAAACCGGGATCGTTGAACTCCAACGCATAGAATCGGCCGCCAGATTGTAGCTGATACTTGAAGTCAGGTTATCAATAATCGAAACCTTCTTATAGCCGGTTGAGTCTTTATCGCTACGGAACTTAGCTTCGATATTATTCGCTACCGAGAAGCTGATGGAACCGGTCTTACCGGAACTTGTCGTACCATAGGTATATCCGGCAAACGGAGAATACTTAACGGTCTTGAATCCGGTCGGAGACGAAGCATCCGGCATGTCATACGATGACCAGCTGTGGTATTTCTTTCTGGAGAAATCAGGCGTATAGCTGAAAGAAACGGTTGGCGTAAACAGATGTCGTACGGCAACCAGCTTGGCATTCTTGAACACCGGCAACGGATACCAGAATCCGTATAGTTTCGTATTGGCGCTTAAGGTTGTCGAATAGTTGTACACATTGTAGAAACCGTAAGTGGTATCACGTGCCACACCTCCATACGTACCGTCTGCGTTCTCAATCGACGGATCGTAGAACTGCTCCGTCTTGTGAGTGTACATTCGGTCGGTAAAGTTGAACGAAGGCGTAATGTTCAGATAGTTGAAGAACGTAAACGTGGCCGAAATCGGAATCGTATGCTGCATACCGTTCTTCCAGTCCCGGATCAACGACTTATCCTTAAACTCATCCTGCTTGGTCGTGATACTGTTGGTCATACGTCCGGTATAGGTCAACGCAATCTTTTCGTACCAACGGTCTGCGCCGTTCTTGATTTTCCGCTTAAAGGGATACAGTCGGCTCATCGAAATGGTCAGGTCCGGTAGCTGAAGCACCAGAGTACTGTCCTTGGTGCGCTGAGTCAGCGAAGTGGAAGCCGCAAACGACCAGTTCGAATTCGGAATCTTATACGTAGCATTAATGGTCGACGACTTGGTCGACTGAGTCAGGTCAGTCGAATAATAACTGGTCAGGTTATTGCGTTCATAGCCCGAAGTGGTGAAGTTAACCGAGGCCGACAAAGTCATATTCGGATTGAAGCGGCTATCCTGCGTATGACTCCATACCGCCTTGATATTGGTTGCCTCGCTGTAATCAGGCATACCCTTGTCGCCCGTAATGGTTTTGATGTAACTGAAGGAATAGTTTCCCTTGAACTTATACCGCCAGGCATATTTTGAAGTACCGGAAATACCCCACGAGCCCTTTGTATAGATCTCACCCTTCAAAGCCAGATCCATGTAGTCGTTGATGGCGAAATAATAACCTCCGTCCCGCAAATACAGACCTCGCGTGTTGTCAGCACCATAAGTTGGCACAATCACGCCACTCGAATAACTTTTGGTAAAGGGGAAATAACCGAATGGGATAGCCAGCGGCAAGGGTACATCGGCCACCACCAGATAGGCAGGACCCGTCACGATATTCTTCTTCGGCCGGACTCTGGCTTTCGTCAGATTGATGTAAAAATGCGGACACTCATGATAGTCGCAGGTGGTGTACCGTCCGTTTTCCAGGAAGATATCGTTGTTCGGCATCTTCTTGGTAGTACCACCCGTCACATATCCTTCTCCCTGCTGGGTTACGACATCCGTAATATAACCCTTCGCACTCTTGAAGTTATAGGAAATGGTTTTTGTCTCGTATTCGCCCGACTTGTCTTTGAAAATCGGCGCACCGATCAGCTTTCTGCTTTCCGGATTAGCCGTTGTATCAGGCTTTCCGTTAGCATGCACCAGACTGCTGTCAAGCGACAGTTGTATCTGTTCGGCCTTCAGATTGATGTCATCGTAAGTTACTTCGCTCGAACCGAACAGGAATGCCATATTGCCCTTGGTAAACACCAGAGAGTCTGTTGCCTTGAAATTGACAACGGCAGTCAGTCCGCTTCCCGACTTTTTCTTTTTGGACTTCGGAGAATCAGTCAGCAGCGAATCTGCCAATATGTCCAATGAATCCGATTGAATTGCCAGTGAATCGTTAAATGCCGACAGGGAATCGGCAACAGAGGCAGCCGTTTCTGTATTTTCGTAAGTATCGACATCCTGTGCAAATATGAACGATGCTTGCAGCCCTAAGGTTACAAACATCAGTAAAATCAGCAAAACGATATGTCGTAAAGTACGCACAGAATTCTATTTAAATGTTGCGGCGCGAAGATAAGTATTTTTTCAAAAAAAAACAATTTTTCCGCGGGAACTTTAAATAAAAATAAGAGATTTTTTATTTTATTCGGGCTTTACCTCGTCAAATGAAATGCGGAACGTACAACCATTCGCATAATTCGTACATCCATACGCAGTTCGGCCGCGCACAATCCGACCCACTCCGCAAACCGGGCAAACCTGCGGCAAAGATGCCACGGTGTACTTATATTTCGGTTCGGTCGTTTCCTTCTTTTTGGGTGTACGGGGCGCACGGGGCGTCTTTTCCCCGCTCCGGCTCTTTTTGGCTTTGGTTTCTTCTTCGGAAGTGTAGGCTACCCGGTTTCCGGCCGAATCATGAATCACCTCTTCCACAATCTGGCAAACCATAGCTTTGAGCTCTTCAATGAAAACATGCGCATCATAGTCACCGCGTTCAATCTGACGCAGTTTCTTTTCCCACTGGCCTGTAAGTTCGGCGCTCTTCAGCAGCTCCTGTTGAATAATACCGATCAGTTCGATGCCGGTCTGAGTCGCTACCAGTGCTTTTTTCTCCTTGCGGATATAATGCCGCCTGAACAATGTCTCGATGATGGCAGCACGCGTAGACGGACGGCCCAAACCATTCTCTTTCATGGCATCGCGCAGTTCTTCGTCGTCGCACAGTTTTCCTGCTGTTTCCATAGCTCGCAAAAGAGTCGCTTCGCTGTAGAGCGGCGGAGCCTTTGTCCACTTCTCCAGCAGCGAAGGGATATGTGGGCCGGATTCTCCCTTAACGAACTCTGGGAGAATGCCCTGCATCTGATTTTCATCGTCATTCTGTCCATCTTCTCCTCCTTGAGAAGATTTAGCCGATGTTATATCCTCGCCACCTGCAGTCAGGTCGGCATAAACAGTTCGCCAGCCAGGTGAAACGATGACTTTTCCACTGGTTCGGAAAGGGACTCCCGAAGTCTCATCTTCTCCAGCAAAGCCATTCACCGTAGTGGTATTGAATACGCATTCCGGATAGAAAACCGCAATAAAACGACGTGAAACCAGGTCATATACCTTACGTTCATCAGGCGTAATGGTATTGGCTGGAACCCCAGTCGGAATAATGGCATGGTGATCGGTCACTTTGCTATTATCGAACACTTTCTTGGATTTTGTCAGTTTGGTTCCGGGAGCCAGCAATGGAGCCGTCACTTGTTCGTATCCGCGCAATCCCTTTAATATGAGCGGACATTTCGGATAAATATCATCACTCAGGTAAGTGGTATCTACACGAGGATAGGTAGTCAGTTTCTTTTCGTACAGGCTTTGGATCAGTTTGAGTGTATCATCGGCACTGAAACCGAATTTACGGTTGCAGTCAACCTGCAGCGAAGTCAGATCGTACAGACGGGGAGACTGTTCCTTTCCTTGTTTTTTCTGGATATCGGTCACCGTAAACGGTTTACCGTCAATTTCAGCGATGGCAGCCTCAGCTTCTTCCTTTTTCTCATATCGGCCTTTCGTAGCATTGAATACTACGTCTCTGTAAAGGGTTTTGATTTCCCAATATTGCGTAGGCTGAAAATTGGCAATTTCCCAATGCCTTTTCACAATCAGAGCCAAAGTTGGCGTCTGTACACGGCCGATACTGATTACCTGACGCTGC
The DNA here is from genome assembly GCA_017632695.1 of Bacteroidales bacterium. GTDB lineage: Bacteria > Bacteroidota > Bacteroidia > Bacteroidales > UBA3663 > Liminaster. The sequence goes on along the minus strand of JAGBQS010000284.1, from coordinate 10,199 downwards.
TCCCGATGACCGTAATGAACCGTGTAAAGTCGGGATGCGTTCATACCTAACAGCCAGTCTCCGATGGCACGGCTTAATCCTGCACGATATAACAGATCATAATCTTGCTGAGGACGCAAATTCTGAAATCCTTCCTTGATCGCATCATCGGTCATGGAGTTAATCCACAGACGGTATACCGGACACTCCTGCTGGTCCGGACGCAAATACACACCGCGCTCTTTGTCGAAAATAATACCGGCTTTCTGCATAACCCACCTCTGAATCAACTCACCTTCCTGTCCGGCATCACCACAATTGATGATTTCGTCGGCTTTGGAATAGAGATCGGCTATGATGGCAAACTGGCGTCGCACGCCATCGTCATCCTTCAGTGTAATACCGAATGTCTGCGGAATCATGGGAAGCCGGCTTTCTGCCCAAGCTTTCCAATAGGGGGTATATTCTTCCGGGGCTTTCAGTTCGCACAGATGACCGAACGTCCAGGTCACCTGGTATCCATTCCCCTCATAGTATCCCTGCTGACGGCTCGTTGCCCCCAACACACCTGCTATACTTTGCGCCACACTTGGCTTCTCGGCAATACAAACTTTCATATATTTCTACAAAAACGGGTGCAAAGATAATGATTTTTTTGAGAAAATTGAACAATTAACCGTTTTTTTTATATATTTGCACCCAAGAATTATAAAAATCCAAAGTACCGATATGAAATTTACTGAACTTTGTGCACCCATCTTCGAGAAGTCGATTCGCGACTATCACGTAACCGATAATGTAGACACTCCCATCAAGAATCCATACCCGGAACGCAGCATCGAGTATTTCCTGTATCTGAAGAACTGGATCGATACGGTTCAATGGCATTTTGAGGATATTATCCGCGATCCGGAGATTGACCCGAAAGCAGCGCTGGTTCTCAAGCGCCGCATTGATAAAAGCAATCAGGACCGCACGGATCTGGTGGAAATGATCGACAGCTACTTCCTTGACAAGTATAAGGATGTCAAAGTGGATGCACAGGCAACCATTAATACCGAAAGCCCGGCATGGGCTATCGACCGCCTGTCTATTCTTTACCTGAAAATCTACCACATGCAGGCCGAAGTTGACCGTACTGACGTTGATGAAACCCATCGTCAGAAGTGTCAGGAGAAACTGAACGTACTCCTCACCCAGCGCCAGGATCTTTCATCTGCCATCGACCAGCTGCTCGACGACATTGCCGCCGGGCGCAAGTATATGAAGGTCTACAAGCAGATGAAAATGTACAACGACCCGAACCTGAATCCTGTATTGTACGGCAACAAATGATTAGGAAAGTCCTGGTAATCCGGTTTTCCGCCTTGGGCGATATTGCAATGACAGTTCCTGTCGTGGCATCGTTCTGTGCCCAATACCCGGACATTGAAGTCACCATGCTTACCAGTAAGATGGGCGAAAAGATATATCGTGCCGTTTTACCCGACGTAAAGAATCTGCAGATCCGTGGCTGCAACCCCAAAACCGATTACCCTGGTATTCCGGGTCTGAACCGTCTCTTCGGCGAACTCCGCAAAGAGAAGTTCGATGCGTTGGCCGACCTTCACAACGTTTTGCGCACACAATGGTTGGGTCTTCGCTTTTCGATGAGCCTGAGTCTGAAGGCATCTGCATCCATTCAGAAAGGACGGCGGGACAAGCACAACCTCGTCAATCATCGTATTGACTGGCAACTCAAGAGCAGCATCGAGCGATATTGCGATGTATTTGCACGGCTCGGTATGCCGGTCAACCTTACTTTCGAACCCAAACCGCTGGTTGCAAAGGAGAAGCAGGAATTTGCCGTAGGCATTGCCCCGACAGCCCAACACCGGGGGAAGATTTATCCCAAGGAACTGATGCAAAAAGTGATGAAGGGGCTGTTAGATGCACGCCCCGACCTGCACATCTACCTTTTCGGAGCTCCCGACGAGCAGGCAGAATTCGACCAATGGTGCGAACTGAATCCGGAACGCATCTCGAATACGGCAGGCAGGCAGACGCTGGGCGATGACCTCAAACTGATGTCCCAGCTCGACTGCATGGTATCAATGGATTCTGCCAACATGCATTTGGCTTCGCTGGTCGGTTGCAGGGTTGTAAGTATCTGGGGAGCGACCGACATCAAGGCCGGGTTCTTCGGCTATCGGCAAAAAACGGCTGATGCCGTCTCCCTGAACCTTGACTGCCGTCCATGTTCCATTTATGGCAACAAACCTTGCCGCAAGGGCACTTACGAGTGTCTGTACGGCATTTCTCCGGACGTCATTGTGCAACGGGTTCTGAACGGCAATAATTCCCAGGCGTAAGATGAAAATTTATATCGCCGAAGACGAGCCGTTGGCAGCTGCCAAGCTGAAGTTCTTTCTCGAGAAATTGGGAGAAGGCGGAGACGTCTCGCTTTTCGACAATGGGGTATCCCTTCTGGCTGCCATCGGGAAAGAGAAACCGGACTTGCTTTTCCTCGATATCCAAATGCCCGGAATGACCGGCATGCAAGTTCTGGAACGGATATCAGGCATTCAGGTGATTGTTTCATCGGCCTTCGACCGCTATGCGCTCGAGTCTTTCCGGTTTCAGGTTGCCGATTACCTGCTGAAACCCTACACGCTCGAACGGCTCCAGTTAGCACTCGGCAAGGCTCGGGAAAACATTCGGCTCAAGCAGCTGGATCAGCAGATCAATGCAGCCCGATTGACGGTCCGCGTTGACGGCCGGACAGAAATCATCCTTCAGGCCGACATCCTTTACCTTGAAGCGATGAAAGATTATGTCCGCATCTTCTGCCTCGAAGGAACACGGTCCGTTCAAAGGCTGACGATGGAAACGCTGGGCGGTATCGGAGAGATGCTCGATGACCGGTACTTCATTCGGGTACACCGCTCCTACATCGTCAACCTCCGGCAGGTTACCGGCTTCGATTCCCAGCAGCTGGAACTTACCACGGGAACAAAGGTACCCGTAGGCAAAACCTATCGGAACACAATCAGAGAACAACTCAAACTATAATACTTTTTAAACCAATATGAGCAGTTATTCCTTGATCGACTTTCTGACACTGGTCGGTTCTATCGGCCTTTTCCTTTACGGCATGAAGCTGATGAGTGAAGGATTGCAGAAGATTGCAGGCGACAGCCTCCGCAATGTTCTTGCCGCTATGACCAATAATCGCTTTACGGGCATGCTGACCGGCATTGTGGTGACCGCCCTGGTACAATCGTCGTCGGCTACCACGGTTATGATTGTCAGTTTCGTGAATGCCGGACTTATCACGCTGGCCGAATCGATGGCCGTCATCATGGGTGCCAACGTCGGAACCACCGCAACCACCTGGATTATTGCCGTATTCGGTTTCAAGTTCAACATTGCCACCTATGTGCTGCCTCTCATAGCCATTTCGTTGCCATTCTTCAACTCGTCGCATTCCAAGCGCAATTCGTGGGGAGAATTCATCATCGGCTTTGCTCTTCTGTTCCTGGGTCTTGAGGTTCTGAAGCAGTCCGTACCCGATCTGTCAAGCTATCCGGCAGCACTCCAGTTCATGCGCGACTACAGCTCCATGGGCTACGGCTCCATCTTCCTGTTCCTGCTCATCGGCATGGTTCTTACCATGATTGTACAGGCTTCCAGTGCTGCCTTTACCATTGCCTTGCTGATGTGTACCAATGGCTGGATATCGTTCGAGATGGGTTGTGCCTTTATCCTGGGTGCCAAAATCGGAACCTGTATTACCCCGCTGCTTGCCTCTCTGTCGGCCAACACCATGGCCAAGAGAGCTGCCATGGGACACCTCTCGTATAACATTGTCTGTGCCTTCTGGGCATTGGCACTCTACTATCCTTTCTGCGATTTCATCACCTGGCTCTGCTGTCATTTGGGCTTCGGCGATCCGCATGACATCAAAAACGTTTCGATGGGTATGACCATGTATCATACTACGGTCAGCGTTGTTCACGTGTGCCTGATGATTGGATTTACCAAACAGTATGTAAAATTGGTTTCACGGCTGATTCCGGAAAAGCAGGCAAAGGACGAAGCCTTCAAGCTTCAGTATCTCGACAAGGGTCTGATTGCTTCCGGCGAATTGTCTCTGTTGCAGGTTCGGAAAGAGGCACACCGGTATGCCGAAGAAGTTTATAAGATGTTCGGCCATATCCGCACCATGATGAACGAACCGTTGGGTTCGGAGAAACAGCTGGAACTTTATATGAAGGTTAAGAAACTGGAACAGGACAGCGACGTTGCCGAAAACGAGATTGCCAACTTCCTGAACCAGATTAATCCCAAGAGCCTGAGCTACGAGAGCGAGCTGCTTTCGCGCCGTCTGTACAAGATGGTCGATGAACTGGAAAGCATCGCCGACAGTATTTTCCACTTGGCCTGCACCCTCAAGGAAAAGAGCGAACAGCGTGTTTATTTCACCGATAAGGAACGGAGCAATGTCGGCAAGATGATTTCGTTGACCGATGCTGCTTTGGTACACATGCTCAAGTGTATGGAGAAAGAGGAACTGCCGGAATCATCGTTGATGAAAGCCTACAACTATGAGGACGAGATCAACAATTTCCGGGCCCAGCTTCGGAACGACCTGTTGGAACGCACCGACACCAACAAGGATCTCTATCTGCAGACCACTTACTATATGGACCTGGTCAACGAATGTGAAAAAGTTGGCGACTATGTCATCAACGTGCTGACAACCATGAGCTGAACCAGCGGCAGTCCAACCGATAAGGAATCATTCTTTATTATACACACAAGACTTCATTAAATTCAGTATAATCTTATGTACATCGAAAGCAACATACACGATCAGCGGCCTGGCAGTATCGAGGTCATATGCGGATCTATGTTCTCTGGCAAGACCGAAGAACTGATCCGTCGCGTGAAGCGAGCTCAGATTGCCCGCCAGAACATCATTATCTTCAAACCCACCATCGACATCCGCTACAGCCGCGAAGATGTCGTCTCGCACAACCGGACCGCCATTCAGGCCATTCCCGTTGAGCACTCCCGCCTGATTCTTCGCATGGGCAAGGATGCTGAAGTGATAGCCATCGACGAGGCTCAGTTCTTCGATGACGGCATCGTGGATGTCTGCAACGCCTTGGCAAATATGGGCAAGCGCGTTATCGTTGCCGGTCTCGATATGGACTATTTAGGCAAGCCTTTCGGCCCGATGCCAAACCTGCTGTCCATTGCCGACGAGGTGACCAAGACCCGTGCCATCTGCATGCGTTGCGGCCGGCTGGCATCGTTCTCCTACCGCATTGCCGAAAATGATCAGCAGGTTCTGCTGGGCGAAAAGAGCGAATACATGCCATTATGCCGCACATGCTATCAGGAACTGACTGAAATGCAGAAGAACCGGAAGCAATGAAACATCTGATTATTTTTCTGAATTTTTGTCGTTCCCGAATCGGCAATCCTGTCTTCCAGCAGTTTTCGCAGGATGTGGCAGACCGTCGGGATGTGACCATGCTTTTCCTTCCCCGCCCTTTGGAGGAGCGCGAACTGCTCCATGAGGTAGCCGACTTGCGCCGGAAGGAGAAACAGCATCTCAGCGATGTCACGTTCCACATCTGTGCCGACTTCGAACGCCCCGACGAAGCCAAACTGGCAGCACAGACAGTCCGTCTCATCCGAAGACTTTTCCCGTCCGACGAAGAGCACAAATACCATTGCCTGGCTTATTTCCTGCTGCCCGACCTGAAAGAAAGTTCCGAGAAACAGGTCAAGACCGTTTGGAACAATCTGGCCGACACCAACAACGCCATAACCGATTATACGGACTTCCTGCTCTACAACCGGATTTATCTCTATCAGGATGCTTCGCAGCAATCCTTAGGCGAATTCCTGTATGAGACCATTCACTTCGGAGTCGGAGCATCCGCACTCGAGAATCAGCTTCCGGATGGTCCCACGCCCGATTTTCCGCCCGTTTTTGCAACATTCAATGCCACCGGTATCACCTACCCGGAAGAGAATGTACGCCAGTACCTGCAGCGTCAGTACGTTAGTGTTCTGCTGAAATACAGTCTGCCGGAATATAACGAATGGTCCATTGAAACCTGCAACGAAGAAGCCAAACGCATCCTCTCCTTCATTCCTATTAACAACGAACGGATCTGTCTGCAAAGCGATATGTTCCTGAATCTGGACGGTAACCGCCAGCAGACCTGGAAGCCAGCCGAAACATTCTGGAAGGAAAGCGTTGAACGGGAATCACAGGGTTTGAACGATATTCCGCACGATGAATGGCTGGCAAAAATCCGACAGCGTCTGGAAGTTCTTTACAAAAGCCGGTTCCGGGATTCGGGCGTTGACTATTTTTTCCAGCTTCAAAGCAAGAAGAGCAGCACATATCTTCAGGTATTGGAGGCAATCATCAGTCAGGAGTTCAACCGCACCATCGAGAGCAATGCCTACACCCCCGAAGCACAGAAGAACATCCTCCGCTCGCTTGTCAATCTGCTGCAGCTGAAAGTAATCGAGTTACAGAAGGAACGCGAGCAGGCAGTCGAAGCCATCAAGAACATCGAATACCAGTTAGAGAGTATTCAGGAGAAATGGAATGGCATCAATTTCTTTGCCCGCTTCATGAAGAAGGACGATGCCATACTGAAAGAGTATCTTGAACAGATCGGCGAACTCTTTATTCACAAGACCTACATCCCGGGCTGCGACTTCGCCACCAAACTGCTCAACGAGCTCATTCCGACCATTCTGGCTATGACCGACAAATGCGATTATTACCGGAAAGTACTCGACGAGGCCATATCCCTTAGCGAAAAAGCCGTCCAAAATGCCGACCCCTCGCCCATTCTGGGCAATTTCAGCAAACAGCAGGTCGCAACGGCAGCCTCACAGCTGGGCAACGACAGCGAATACTTCCAAGGCCGCTATCAGGAAGTCATCCAGCTGTTTTCCGAACGCACGCCTGTTGCCGACGCCGAAGACCTCATCGCCCGTATCTATGCGAAACTGGGTGACGAAATCAATGGCTACATCCGTATCCGCATCGACGACAAGACGCTTCCGCCCGTGCTCTATCAGGCTATCACCGAACGGATGAGCGCGCTCTATGCCGAACAGGGCGGCCTGCAGGCATTTATCGATGTGATGAAACAGCATGCACCGCTTAATCTGGTGCTTAAAAACACAATCGCCGATCATTATGTGCTGATTACACCTGTCGAAACCAATGACAAGGAAGTGAAACACATAATCACCGACGATGTTTCTCACATCGAAATACTGCACTTGCAGCAAGGAATCCGGCTAACTGATCTGGATGGTTTTTCAGGCCAGAAGATGTTTATCGAGCCTACTATTTTTTAAGGTTTTGGGCTGATAGGCTCGGGCAAAAACCTGCAACATGCAAAGAGTTTCAAAGCTCGGACCGGCAGGCATTCCCGGTGCATCCAGAGGAAGAGTCTGTAAAGGGGTAGAACGATGTTGCATAGGCAAAAATTGGTTTGAATGGTTAATTGATACCGTTTAGCGGTTGGATAACTCCCCGGTTCCGAAACCTAACTGAAACTCCTTGAGTTCTTGTCTTTTGGAACCTTCACATAAATAACGCATAATCCGCAACTTTATTGTTGAAGTTGCGGATTTTTTTACATTTAAACAGCACATACTTTGCCAAAATAATAATCGGATGCATTTTCCGATAACATCCACATTAGATTATACCTTCCGAATCCTAAGGAAATTCCAGGTTCCGGTGTTAGGTTGTTGCAATCTGACGAGGAAATTCCACTTCCTGCTTTCAGGAGGCTGCAATCTGATGAAATAATCGGAGTTCCATACATGAAGGTCAACCAAAACAACGGCCCTTCCTTAGTTCTTATCTAAAGATGAGCCGATTTTTTGTTATGCTTGCAGCTTCCTCACGCAAATCTTCTTACCAGCCTTTTTCGCGAGAAAACAAGCGGACTATATTATTGCCTTAAATTTACCGTTCTTATGAAGAACTGATACCCCTCTTTTACCCCATATAAATGACAAAACACCCACTTTTTGTTTAATGGATTAAATAAAAACTGCCAATTATTTGCAAATACATTAAATAATTAATACCTTTGCAGCGTAAATTTTAGTAATACAAAGCATTTAAGTCAAAATCAAAACAACTGGATATGGATAAGCATTTATTAAAACAGATCCTTCGGGATAACCAGCTGGAGGTGGAGCGTTATGTGGTTTCTCCTCGTGAACTGCAGTTTGACGATTTCCCTTGTCATGTACTTGTTGGTGTCAGAAGATCCGGAAAGTCATATATGCTATACCACAGGATTCAGCAGTTGCTCTCAGAAGGTCACAAATGGGATGAAATCCTTTATCTGAACTTCGAGGATGAACGGCTTGAAAACTTCACGTCAGAGGATTTCAACCGCCTGTTGGAGTGTCATCAGGAAATGTATGGCAAACGCCCGATGTTATTTCTCGACGAGATACAGAACATTGACGGATGGCACAAGTTTGCCCGACGGATGGCCGACTCCGAATACAACATCTTCATTACGGGTTCAAATGCCAAGATGCTGTCTGGTGAAATCAACACCACACTGGGTGGGCGATTTCTCTCCGCTGAAGTTTATCCTTACAGCTTTAAAGAGTATCTTAATGTTCACCAGATTCCATGGGAAGACAATGACATTGTTTCTACTGAGGGACGGGCAAGGGTTGTTCGCTGTTTTGACGAATACCTACATTATGGCGGTCTGCCGGCATCTGCCCTGTTGCCTGCAAAGCGCAACTATCTTAGCAGCGTTTATCAGAAGATTTACATGGGCGACATCATTGCACGGAACAAGATCACCAATGTTGCAGGAATCAGGGTGCTTGTCAGGAAAATGGCAGAAAGCGTATGCCGACCCATTTCTTATAACCGCGTGAACAACCTCCTGTCAAGTATCGGCGGCAAGCTAAGTCTCGCTACCACCATCAAGTATGTAGAGTATTGCGAAGATGCATGGCTGCTTCTGCGTCTCAGAAACTATGCTACCAGTCTGGCGGACAAAGAAAGCAACTGCAAGTACTATTTCATTGACAATGGTATTCTGGGATTGTTCCTCATAGACAAAGACACTATACTTCTGGAAAACCTCATAGCTCTGCAGCTGTTCCGCATCTACGGGCATGACCCGGACAACGAGCGAGTGTTCTTTTACAATGCAAATTACGAAGTGGATTTCTACATTCCGGAAAACGAATTAGCCATTCAGGTCAGCTATTCATTGCTTGATGAAGAAACCAGAAAGCGGGAGGTCGAAGCTCTCAGCAAATTACCAGACCACTTACCATGCAGCAGACGCTTGATTCTCACTTATGACGAAGAGGAAAGCATCACAGACAAGTATGGAAGCATTGAAGTAATCCCGGCCTGGAAATGGCTGCTGGTGTCGAATCATTAGCCTATTCCAGCCTTTTTGGCCTGCGCCATCTGCTGATTTCGAGGTTACTTCACTAAAATCTTCTTGCAGTTATTATTTTCACATTTCACAACGCTGATTTAATCAAAATTGGCAAAATTATCATCAAATCTACGATCAAACTTGAAGTTTTCCCTAAATTATTTGTTCGTTTGAAATTATTTCCGTAATTTTGCAAAAATTTCGGTGCTAATAAATGTTAATTCAGACAAAGATATGACTATATCTCAGATAGTTGAAAAGAAGTTCAAAAGCATAGCGAACAAGTCTTTGCTGTTTGCGTCAGACTTTCCGGAATATGACCAAGATTACATCGGCGACCTGCTTTCTATCTTTGTAAGGGAGGGCAACCTTGTCCGTCTGGCTAACGGTGTCTATTTGAAGACAACCATCACCAAATTTGGTCCTGTGTTCCCCAGTCCAACGGAGATAGCGGAGGCCATTGCAAGGCGAGACCATGCCCAAGTGCTGATGTCTGGGCTTGCCGCTGAGAACTATTTCGGCCTTTCTACTCAGATTCCCATGAAAATCGTTTTCCTGACAAGCGGATCTGCCAGGAAACTGACCGTAGGAAACACCATGATTGAGTTTAAGCGTGGGGTTCCCAAAAACTTTGCTTTTAAGGACAAGACGATGGCAACCCTCTGCCTTGCACTGAAAAGCATCGGCAACGGACATGTAACCGACGAGCAAAAGAGCGTGTTAAGGAGCTTTCTGAACAACTACATTCAAGAACAT
>JAGBQS010000283.1 GCA_017632695.1 Bacteroidales bacterium | reverse complement strand
GCTCTCGTGGCTGCTGGCCCTGGTTCACGTTCCGCTGATGTGCAAGAGCCTGCTCTACAGGAATATCGGCGACTCGCTGGATAAAGTTCCCGAGCCTTCGGCCGATGAGGATAAGAAAGAATCGGCTACCGACAAGTTCGAGAGATGGGCACAGGATAAACTGTCTGCCGTGCTGGGTCACATGCTCAATCATCGGATTCTGACTATGGTTGTCATGCTGTTCCTGTTGGGTATAGCAGGTATGTGCTACCAGTTTGTACCGCAGGCATTCTTCCCCGATATGGAGTACGATCAGCTTTACATGGAGTACAAGCTGCCGGAAGGAACCAACTACACGCAGGTACAGCAGGATCTGGCTCAGATTCAGGAGTACCTGAAGCAGCGTCCGGAAGTGACCCATATTGTGGAGTCGACGGGTGGAACTCCGTCCCGATACAATCTGGTGCGCAGGGTGTCGTCACCGTCGTTGGCTTACGGCGAGCTGATTGTCAGCTTTACCTCGCCCAAGGAACTCGTCAGGAGTATCGAGGAGATCCAGCGTGAGGTTTCGGCCATGTTCCCCGATTCGTACATCAAGTTCAAGCGCTACAACCTCATGTACAAGAAATACCCGATCGAGGCGCAGTTCTCGGGTTCCGATCCGGCTGTGCTTCACGATCTGGCCGATTCCTGTGCAGCGATCATGCAGCGCACGGGAGCTGTCCGTCTCATTACCACCGACTGGGATGCGAAGGTACCTGTCCTGAACGTACACTACAATCAGTCCAATGCCCGCCGTCTGGGATATTCCCGCAAGGATGTGGGAACGTCGTTACTCTCGGCGGCTGGCGGTTTGCCGGTAGGCAGTTTCTACGACGGTATTCATCTGGAGAAGGTGTATGTCAAGGTGGTCGATCAGGACGGAAAGCCCATCGAGGATCTCACCGAGGCTTCGGTGTTCGGTATGATGCCGAACTTCGGATCCGTACTCAATAAGGAGACCCTGATGGGTATCGCTACCCGTCAGATTGATCAGGAAGAGGTCATTCACCGCTTGCTGGGACCTTCGCCTTTGCGTCAGTTGTGCGACAGCGTTTCGGTCGAGTGGGAGGACCCGATTGTGATCCGTTTCAACGGACGCCGTGCGCAGCGTGTCCAGTGTTCGCCGGTTGAGGGTATGGGTACCGAAGCTGCCCGTCAGGCTGTTGCGAAGGCCCTGAGCGAACAGCTGGTCATTCCCGAAGGCTACGAGCTGAAATGGGAAGGAGAGAAGGCTGCTTCCGATCAGTCCATGAAGTATCTGTTCAAGAACTATCCGCTGGCCATCATTCTGATGATTGCCATTCTGGTTATGCTCTTCAAGGACTACAAGGTGCCGACGCTTCTTTTCTGCTGCATTCCTCTTATATTAATAGGTGTGATTCCGGCTCTGTTCATATCGGGCAAGCCTTTCGGATTTGTGGCTATCTGCGGTGTGCTGGGTCTGGTCGGTATGATGCTGAAGAACGGCATTGTGCTGATGGACGAGATCAAGCTGCAGATCAATAGCGGCAAAGACCGTCGTCTGGCGCTCATCGATTCGTCGAAGTCGCGTCTGCGTCCGGTACTGATGGCATCGGCCACCACCATTCTGGGCATGATTCCGTTGTTGCCCGATGCCATGTTCGGTTCGATGGCGGCAGCCATTATGGGCGGTCTGGTAATGGCTACCCTGGTTTGCCTGCTTATCATTCCGGTGTTATATGCCCTGTTCTACAAAATCAAGTAAGTTCCGATGAAAAAGATATTTCTGTTTTTCCTGCTGCCCATAGCGGCCTGTCAGGTATCGGCCGAAAGCCTTTCGCTCGATTCGTGCATCACGATGGCCCTGCAGAACAACAGGCAGCTGGTATCGTCGCAAAAGCTGGCCGAGAAATATAAGTACGAAGTTAAGGCCTACCGGGCCAATTTCTTTCCGAACTTCAAGCTGATGGCCAACGATGCGTGGTCCAATACCGAAGGAACGATGAACTTGCAGAGTGCTTATCTGCCGACCTACAGTTACAATGCCGCCACGGGGTCTCTGACTCCGAATGTGCTGACCGACGCGCTGGGTAATGTGGTGATGAACGGTTCGACACCCGTGTTTACCAGCTATGCCTATTTCCCCGGAGTAGATATCGATTACAAGATCGGCAATATCTTTCAGGCCGGTCTTTCGCTGGAGCAGCCGCTCTATATGGGTGGCAAGGTAGTTACGGCCTACAAGATGGCCAAACTGGGCCGCGAGATGGCGCAGTACGGCGAGCAGTTGAGCCAGAGCCAGGTCATCGTCAAGGTGCAGGAGGCTTACGCCCTGCTGGTCCGCGCCGACGAGATGCACAAGGTGGCCGTTCAGTACGATTCGTTGCTGCAGGTGCTGCTTACCGATGTACAGAATGCCGAGAAACGCGGTTTGCGCAGTCATAACGATGTCCTGAAAGTACAGGTTAAGGTGAGCGAGGCGCGTCTGCAGGTACGTCAGGCCGAAAACGGACAGCGTCTGGCAGCCATGAACCTGTGTCATTGCATCGGACTGCCGCTTACCACCGAGGTGGAAGCCGAGACCGAAAGCATTACCGCTCATCCGCAGACGTGGGCCGATCCGTCGGCTACGGTAACCGACCGTCCCGAGTACCACGTGTTGCAGCTGAAGTCTGAACTGGCATCGCGTCAGGTAAAACTGGAGCGTAGCGAGTATCTGCCGGAGGTGGTACTGGGAGCCAGCTACAGTTATCTGAACGGCATCGAAGTGCTCGATAAGAAGCTCCTTTCCAAACCGAGTCTTGGCGTATTGCTGTCGGTCAAGATTCCGTTGTATCATGCCAACGAGGGCTTCAATAAGGTCCGTGCTGCCCGTTTAGAGGCCGAACGCACCCAGTTGGAGCAGGAAGATCTGGAAGAGCAGCTGAACCTGGAACTGGCACAGGCTGCCAACAACCTCGACGAGGCATATCTGGAAGTCGGACTGGCAGAGCAGACCTTAGCGCAGGCCGAAGAGAACCTCCGCAGTTCGCGCGGCAGTTTTGATCAGGGAATGGAGTCGCTTTCCGACTTGTTAGAGGCACAGACCCTCTGGCAGCAGGCTTACGCCAAACTGGCCAATGCCCGCACCAACCTCTTTGTAGCTGCTACCAAGTATAAGAAGGCCAGCGGACAGCTGTGATAACTGTTTCTTCCCTCCTGAGGAAAAAGCAGGTTATAACAAAATTGGCAAAATCCCGAAGGTTTTGCCAATTTTGTTATTATATCCATGTAAGTTCCCTCCAAAGTCCCTCTAACGGACCGCGAGGATGATTGCGGAACCAGTAGCGGGCAAAGAGATACTGGACAATCACCATTCCGCATCCGGCCATAACGGCGTAGGTAATGCCTAAAAGACGGTAGCAGGCGAGGCCGTAGCCGCAGAAGATAAAGCTGCCGATGACGGACTGGAGCAGATAATTGGTAAGACTCATTCGGCCGAAGATGCACAGGTGACGAAGCACGCAGCGTACACCCTCGAAGGCATACCAGGCAGAAACTGTTGCCGAAACAATCATCAGCAGGATGATGAGATTGTAAACAGGTTTGAGCCAGGATTCGGATGCCCCGAAATCCACAAAACTCAGCGCTATAACAACGATGCCTGAGCTTACCAGCAGGTAATGCCATATCTGTAAATTGCGCCCCTCGTTATAGAAAAGTCTCTGCCTCCCTAACTGCATGCCAAGGATGAAGAGGCAGAGCAGCTGCGTCAGACGTCCGCTGAACACATTGAACCGCAGATTCAGTTCAAATCCGTATCGTACATTATTCACGGCATTTTCCCAGAACGTGCCATGTTCGTGCAGGGCGATGGTCCGGTTGTAAATCTCAAAGAGACGGGTATGGTCGATGCCGGTACCTGTCAGCCAGCAGAACAGTTCCACGGGCTGGATGGCCAGCAGGGCGATGATGCACCATACCCACTTCGACGGCAGATAGCTGACGGGGATAAGCAGCAGGCCGTAGCACGCATAAAGCATCAGGATGTCGCCGTCGTAGAAGGCTACGTTGACGATACCGAACATGAACAGCAGGCACATGCGCCAGGCAAAGCGTCCCGCGAACGAGTGCCCTTTCTGCTGCCGGTTATCGTTCATGATGAAGAAACTCAGTCCGAAAAGCATGGCAAAGATGCCGTACATTTTGCCCGACACCAACCAGGCCAGCACATCGGCAACCATCCGGTCACAGGGTAGTGTATGCACAATCGGCTCCTGGGTAAAGATGTCGAAGTGCTCTACGGAGTGGTACAGGATGATGCCGGCAACGGCGATGCCTCTCAGGGCATCGGCCACATCTATACGTGTGTTGGGCAGATTGCGGGTTTTATACATTATAAAAAGACTGTAGTCCCAAACATCTTACAAGATGCAGTATTCTCAGAATCCCACTTTACGCTCCGGAGCTCCGAAAGAGCAGAAGCGGGCGGTGGCATTGGTGATCTGAAGCACGGCCATGTTGTCATCGTCAGCCTTGTACATCGCCTTCAGACCTGCATTGCGGTTCAGGAACTCTTCCTTTACGCTGAGTGTCTCGTCGTTTACCAGCGTTCCGCTCAGGCGCATCCACTCTGCTCCGGACTTCTTCAGGGCGCAGATCTCGAACTTGCCGTTTTTGGCAATCTGCTTGTAAACGTCCTTCACCTTACCGGTCATAATGTAGAGCTTGCCGTCGATAATCTCCGAAACACCGAAGATGCGGACACGGGGCTGGTCGCCGTCAACGGTAGCAATGGCAAAGGCACCGCAATCCTTCAGCCAGGCCTGCGCTTCCTCCATGTTGGCTTTCAGGGCTTCGGCACTGAGCGTATCGGCAGCCGATACTACTGCTTCGGTCTTCACTTCGCTGCACTCCTCTGCGGGTTGAGCGGCGTTTTGCTGGTTCCGGGTACATGCTGCCAGAACTATCATGGCAGCAAATGCTACGAATACTTTTTTCATGATGATATTTTTAGTTTAACGCTTACATACTCTCTTTCAGAATCTCCGTAATATCCTGTTTCGTCAGGTTCAGATAGCCTGCGGGATAAACGACGGTAGTTTCATAATCAGTTTATAAAAAGATTACCGGGGCAACACTATTTCCATCGTTGTTTTCTGAACCCTCATGCCCATGTTCCTGTAGAAGCTTAATTCGGCATCCTTGCCGTCCCATACATTCAGGGTGACGTTGTTGCAGTCTATGGACTGGGCGTAATCGCGCACATATTCATACAACGCTTTGCCGACGTGCCGGCCGCGAGCCTTCT
>JAGBQS010000282.1 GCA_017632695.1 Bacteroidales bacterium | reverse complement strand
TCAGCAGATCCGCGAAGGCGGAGACCGTGTTCTCAAAGAACTTGAGGCGCGTTTCGATCATTGCGAGTTGAACGAATTACAGGTTTCGGCAGCAGAGTTCGATGAGGCACGACAGATGATTGATGCCGAACTGGCGCAGGCTATCGACAATGCCTACCGCAATATTGCCTGCTTCCATTCTGCCCAGTCGTTCACTGGCGTAAAGGTCGAGACACAGCCCGGTGTGGTGTGCTGGCAGAAGAGTGTGCCCATTGACCGTGTGGGCCTTTATGTGCCGGGCGGAACGGCACCGCTTTTCAGTACCGTACTGATGCTGGCTATTCCTGCCAAGATTGCCGGATGCGGCGAGATTGTGCTTTGTACTCCTCCCAACGCCGAGGGTAAGGTCAATCCTGCCATTCTGTATGCGGCTCAGGTGGCCGGCGTCACCAAAGTGTACAAGGTGGGCGGCGTACAGGCTATCGGAGCTATGGCTTACGGTTCGGAATCGGTTCCGAAGGTTTACAAGATTTTCGGTCCAGGTAATCAGTTCGTACAGATGGCGAAGCAGCTCGTTTCGCTTCGGGATGTGGCTATCGATATGCCTGCGGGTCCGTCGGAGGTTTGTGTCGTTGCCGATGCTGCCGCCAATCCGGCCTATGTGGCATCCGATTTTCTGAGTCAGGCTGAACACGGTGCCGACAGTCAGGCTATTCTGGTTACTGACAGCGAGGATCTGGCAAAGCGCTTCGAAGAAGTGATGGCTCAGCAGCTGGAGAAATTACATCGGCAGGAGCTGACCCGTAAGTCGCTCGAACACTCGAAAGTCATTGTGCTGCGCAATCAGGACGAGATTATGGATCTGGTCAACGAATATGCGCCGGAGCATCTGATTCTGAATACCTGCAACTATATGGATCTGGCCGATAAGGTCCGTAATGCAGGATCGGTCTTCCTGGGCCCGTACAGTCCGGAAAGTGCCGGTGATTATGCTTCGGGAACCAATCATACGCTGCCTACCAACGGATATGCGAAGGCTTACAACGGAGTGAATCTCGACAGCTACATGCGCAAGATTACCTATCAGGAAATCTCGGCTGCCGGTCTGTGTTCGTTAGGTCCTACCATCGAAGTCATGGCTCAGGCCGAACAGCTGGATGCTCACAAGAACGCCGTTTCGGTAAGACTGAAGAATCTGTAAGTGTCCGGTCCGAGTGATTCCGCTTTGAGTGATTCCACCTAACAAATTTAATGAAACAAAAGCAATGGATTTAAGCAAACTGATCCGTCCTAATATTCTGGCTTTGGCTCCTTACAGCTGTGCCCGCGACGAATTCAAGGGTGTGGCTCTGATCAACGTCGATGCCAACGAGAATCCCTACAACAACGGTCTGAACCGCTATCCCGATCCCCGACAACTGAAGGTCAAGGAACTGCTGGCACCCCTTAAGGGTGTCCGGCCGGAACAAATCTTTCTGGGCAACGGATCGGACGAAGCCATTGATCTGGTTTATCGTGTATTCTGCCGTCCGGGTGTAGACAATGTAGTGGCTCCGGCTCCGACCTATGGTATGTATCAGGTCTGTGCCGAAATCAACGATGTGGAATACAGGGCAGTCCCGATGGTTGCCGAATCTTTCGCACTCGATGTGGAAGCTATGGCAGCAAAGGTGGATGCCTGTACGAAGGTTGTGTGGCTCTGTTCGCCCAATAATCCGTCGGGCAACGCCTACCCTCTGGCAGAAATAGAGAGTCTGCTGTCCCGTTTCAGCGAGCAGATTGTGGTGGTTGACGAAGCCTACATTGATTTTTCAAGCATTCCTTCGGTTGTGCCGATGCTGGAACGGTATCCCAATCTCATCGTACTGCAGACATTCTCCAAAGCGTGGGGTCATGCTGCAATGCGTTTAGGAATTGCGATGGCTTCAAAGGAAATCATCGGATATTTTAATAATGTAAAGTATCCGTATAACGTGAATGAGCTGACCCAGCAGCAGGCTGGACGGGTGTTGAACGATGTGGAGAAGAAAAACCGTCAGGTGGCAGAAATTCTGGCGCAGCGCGACATCCTGCGTGATCTGCTTCTGTCGCTTCCCTGTGTCGACAGGATCTATCCGTCGGACGCCAACTTCCTGCTGGTTCGTGTAAAGGATGCTCCTTCCACGTATCATTATCTGGCAGACAAAGGGATTATTACCCGTAGCCGTCACAAGGTGCAGCTGTGCTTCAACTGTCTGCGTATCACGGTAGGAACACCGGCTGAGAATGCAGAGATTTACAATGCCCTGAAGGATTTCTGATTTTTGGCAGATTCTTTCTTGTTGAGCAGAACCATTTTTATTGAGCAGTCCCTATTATGGAGAATATTTTGAAGAAATGCCTGTTTATCGATCGTGACGGAACGCTTATCGTTGAGCCTCCCGTAACGGAACAGGTGGACAGTTTCGAGCAGTTGGAGTTCCTGCCCCGGGTCATTCAGAATCTTTCGTTCATCCGTCACAAACTCGACTTTGATTTTGTGATTGTATCCAATCAGGACGGGTTGGGCAGCGCCGAGTATCCGCTGGAACGCTTCAATGCCATCAACGACCTGATGCTGCGCGTGTTCCATACCGAAGGCGTCGACTTCGACGAGATCTTCTTCGATCCGCATCGCAGCAACGAGTTCCATCCCAACCGCAAGCCTGGAACCGGTATGCTCACAAAGTATATCGAGGGTAACGGTACCGAGTATGATCTGGCAAACAGTTTTGTGATCGGCGACCGTATAACCGATATCCAGCTGGCACATAATCTGGGCTGCAAGGGTATCATGCTGGCACAGAACGGACCCAACGATGATTGCCGGGAGTGGCTGCAGGAGGCCGGTCTGATGAACGACTGTGCCCTGATTGCCGATAACTGGGATGAGGTGGCAGCTTTCCTGTTTGCCGGCGAGCGGAAAGCCGAAGTAACGCGTACTACCAAAGAGACGGATATTCATATCGCCGTCGATCTGGACGGTAGCGGGCGGACTGATATCTCAACCGGATTGGGCTTCTTCGACCACATGCTTGAACAGATCGGCAAGCACAGCGGTATCGATCTGACGATTCGTGTGAAGGGAGATCTGAATGTCGACGAGCATCATACCATCGAGGATACTGGCATCGCTTTGGGTGAATGTATCGCTAAGGCCTTAGGTAACAAAAGGGGAATCGGCCGTTACGGATTCTGTCTGCCGATGGACGATTGCCTGTGCCAGGTGGCGCTCGACTTCTCCGGTCGGCCCTGGTTGGTTTGGGATGCGGAATTCCATCGTGAAAAGGTAGGCGATATGCCGACAGAGATGTTCCTGCATTTCTTCAAGTCGTTCAGCGATGCAGCCCGTATCAACCTGAATATTAAGGCTGAGGGCGAGAATGAGCATCATAAGATAGAAGGAATCTTCAAGGCTTTGGCCCGGGCTCTGAAGATGGCTGTCAATCGCGACATTCATCATTTCGAGTTGCCAAGTTCGAAGGGTGTGCTGTAATCTCAGTTTTTCGGCTGAGGTTCGACAATCCTGTTCTCTTCGATGTACCACAGGTAGGCTTTCACATCGTTGAATCCCATCTGTTGCATCAGTTGCTTGTAGTAAAGCACTTGCCGGCTGTGTCTTCCAGGAAGCTCCTCGCCGGTTTTGTAATCAATGATAATGACCTGACCTGTTGGGGTGAAAACCATACGGTCGGGTCTTTGCGTATGGGTTGTATGGGTGATGATGTTACGTTCGTTAAGTACCAGGTTTCCGGGAGCGAACCAGTTGGCAATCTTCGGGTCGGCCAGCAGTTGCCGGATGTGTGCAATGATATCATCCACACTTATGCCCTGAGCATCCGCACGTCCCGATGCGAACAGCCGGCGTACAGGCTCTTCGATGTTGCTGCTGTCGAGAATGGCCGAGAGAGCATCGTGAAACACCACGCCTTTGGCAATGGCAGCTGTCTGCGGTTCGTTCGATTCCTTGATGACCGGCCGGTTGTTCGGCTGCCGGTCCTCCGCGAAGAGCGATTCTGACAATGAAAAAGTAACCGTTGCTGTGCCGGCTGTATTCTGCCCTTTGGGTTCTTCCTCTTCATTCAGGGTCAGTTCCTGTTGGTTGCCGCCGAAGTAGTCGGACAGTAAAGCCTCCTGCGTTACTTTGGTAGCTTTGGCTGCCGGTTTGGGCGAAAGGATGACCAGTGCGTGTTTGGCGCGGGTGAAGGCTACGTAAACCGTATTCAGGTTATCGATGATGGCCCGCAATCTCTCTTCGGCAAAATCGTGGCTGAAGATGGTATCGCTCAGCTTGTTGTCGAGGGCAATAGGCAGTACGAGACCCTGTCGGGCAAAAGGAGCCACTTTCGGTTCGCACCAGAGAAGTTCTCCGTGTGAAGTATCGATGTCCATGGAGCCTTGGGCAAAAGGAACAATCACGGCATCTTCGCCCAATCCCTTCGACTGGTGGATGGTCATGATCCGGATGGCATTCTGTCCGGCGGGAGTTGTGATACTCAGGCTGTCGGCTTTCTCGTCCCACCAATGCAGGAAGGCATCCAGTGACGGACTTTGCCTGGTGCTGAACTCAAGGACGTTATCGCGGAATGCCTGCAGATAGCCGGCGTCATCTTTGCAGGATGCAGGCAGTAGAGCGATGAGCTGCTCTACCATTTCGTATAATGGCAGGTGCTGAACTTCCAACAAGTCGAAGGGCAGACCGATGCCTCCGAACCAGGCACTGATGGCATCATGCATCGGGCGTCCCTCCAGAGCCAGATAATGACATCCGGCTATGGTTTTCCGATAGTCCGATTTGGGTTCGCGAATGTATTGCAGGAAGGCAATCAGGGCCCGGATAACCTGCCGCGAGCTCAGTTTCAGTGCTTCGCTGGTGAGGATCTCAAAACCGTATCGTGTATCGGGATGCTGTTTCTTGTACGAGAGGAGCGCTTCGGCGCAGGCCTTGCATTGGTCGCCTTTACGGCACAGAATCAGGATCTGTCCGGGCTGATATCCTTTTTGCTGCAGGGCAATCACCAGTTCCGGCAGGCGTCGCTGAACGGCCGACCTGTAGTTTTCGCCTTCCTCAGGAATCAGCTGTTCGTAGTGAAGCAGTCCTTCCGCAACAGGTTTGTTTTTTTCTCTTTCGGGTGCGATATTCTGTTCCACATCTCCGTAGATGCGGGCAATCTTCTGCATGGAGGGATTGTCCGGATCCAAAGCCGAAAGCACTTGACTGGCTTGCCGGAAGAACGCGTTGTTGAAGGCGATGATGCGTTTGTCGGAACGCCAGTTGTCGC
>JAGBQS010000281.1 GCA_017632695.1 Bacteroidales bacterium | reverse complement strand
TGACCGTTCAACCGATTAATTTTTCTGTTTTTGACACGAAAAATGCCAAAAACGGGAAAAAACGATGAAAAAACACTACTTTTTGCAAAAATATTTGGAAAACTCAACAAGAATGGATACATTTGCAACAAAAATGTATTAATACTATGTTTGAATTTCTTTTTAAGAAACGTGATTTGTTGCCGCTTCCTTACAAACGGGAGTTGCATTGCCATATCATTCCGGGAGTGGATGACGGCTCACGTCAAATGGAGGATTCCCTGGATTACATGCTATCGCTGCAGAGGCATGGAGTGGAGCGGGTTGTATTTACCCCGCACCATACTTCTCCTCGCTATATGAATACGCCCGAAATCATCCAGCCGCTATTCGATAAGCTGAAGGAGGAATGCAAGCGCAAGGAGCTGACGATTATTCCTGAAGATTACAGTTTCGAGTACCGTGTTGACGAGACTTTCCTTGAAATGATGAAGACCGGCAAATGCGGCGAACCCAATTGCGTGCTGCGCCCGCTGCGCGGCAAGTATATTCTCATCGAGGGCAGTTTCTCGCATCCTATTCCGGCTTTCGACGAGGTAATAGACCGTTTGCTGTCCGACGGCTGGTACCTGATTCTGGCCCATCCTGAACGTTACCTGTATTACGCAGGTTCGCGCGGACGGTACTATCATCATCTGCAGGAACGGCAGGTGGATTTCCAATGCAATCTGCTTTCGTTTGCCGGCTATTATGGCGAGGTCTCGAAAAAGATGGCGTACTGGATGTTGGAACAGGGGTATGTGAACTTCCTGGGAACTGATCTGCATACCTATCACCATACCTATATGATTGACGATTTCCTTCGTTCGAAGGATTATGCCCGCATTTACGAAACGCTTTGCGACAGCATCGGAAACGATCAGCTGTAAAAAGCAGGATTATACTTTGACCCGTGAATATTTGTAAGCTATTTCTGACTATGGCCGGAATGGCCGTAGCTCTTCATTTATCGGCAGCCGAAAGACTGTCGATTAAATCTATGCGCGAGGGCGCGTATGCGCAAAGCACTGCCAGCGTGTACCGGTCGACGGCCGACGGACTGCACTATACGGCAATTTCGGCCGACGGTCGCAGCATCGTCAAGTATCAGTACAGGGACGGCAAGGCTGTCGATACCCTGCTTTGTCTGGACCGTGTGAAGAACGATGAGAAAATCGACCTGAGCAAAATCCGTCTGCAAGGGTACGAACTCAGTCAGGACGAGGAGCGTCTGCTGGTGTATGCCAACCGCGAGATGATTTACCGCCGTTCGTTCAAGGCTGATTATTTCTACTATGTCATCTCGGCAGGAGGTGTGAAGCGTAATAACTTCAAGCGTCTGACCGAAGGAAAGGTGCAGGCTGCCACGCTGGCTCCCGACGGACGCATGGTGGCTTTTGTGCGCGATAACAACCTTTTCCTGACCAGGATCATGAGTGCTTCGATTGAGAAGACCGAACGGCAGGTTACCGACGACGGACAGTGGAACAAGATCATCAACGCTGTGCCGGACTGGGTGTACGAGGAGGAGTTCAGTATGAACAAGGCCCTTACCTGGAGTCCTGATTCGAAGTATCTGTGCTACCTGAAGTTCGACGAGAGTCAGGTACGGGAATACGCTTTGCCGATGTATAGGGGCGAGGCTCCGGCTTATCCGGAGTACGAACTCTACCCGGGTACCTACAGCTACAAGTATCCGGTTGCAGGTGAGGTGAACAGCAAGGTGACAGCCTGGAGCTACGACGTTTACAACCGGAAGAACCTGCAGCTGAATGTTCCGGTAGATCCGGATGGCTACATGATGCGCATCGGCTTTACGGCCGATCCGACCAAGGTATCGGTGATGACCATGAACCGCCACCAGTCGGAATTCAACATGTATTTTGTGCACCCGGCTTCGGGCAAGGCGCAGCTGATTGTTCAGGATAAGAACGACCAGTACATCTCGGAGAGCAACATGGATATGGTCCGTTTCTACGACGATGGCTTTACCTTCGTGAGCGAGAAAAGCGGCTTCCGTCATCTGTACTACTATGGCATGAACGGTACCCTTCTTCGACAGATCACCCGTGGCAACTTCGATGTCACCGATGTGTATGGCTACGATCCGAAGACCCGTACAGCCTATGTCCAGACTGCCTATGTGGGCGAAGGTGCCACCATGCCTGCCGAGCTGACACGCGGCATCTATAAGATTGATGCCAAAGGTCAGATGCTGCCACTCTTCAACGGCGGCAAGGACGGGACGGGATGCCGCGGAACCCACTCGGCTGCCTTCAGCAAGGGATTTGTCTATATGCAGCATTTTTACAGCGATGCCGATACGCCGACCCGTGTGACCCTTGAGCAGACCCGCGACCTGAAACTGGTGAAGGTGATGGAGGATAATCAGGCCTTGCGCGATTCCTGGTTTGTCAGGGGTATGTCCAAGCGCCAGTTCTTCCGTTTTAAGACTGCCAACGGCGATGAACTGAACGGATACATGACCTTGCCCTATAACTTCGATCCCAACAGGAAATATCCCGTGCTGATGGAACAGTACGGCGGTCCCG
>JAGBQS010000280.1 GCA_017632695.1 Bacteroidales bacterium | reverse complement strand
GTGCAGGGAATAGCCAGCGCAGCACTTTGTCATTTAGCCTCATGGTATTCTTTCTCGGTATTGACGTTCCAGACATTATCCTTGTCCCGTATTCCGCTTTTCAGGTTCCGTACGCACTCCATCGCAGACAGCATCGAGTGGTCCATATTGTTGTATCGGTGCTGGCCGTTGCGTCCCAGGCACCAGAGGTTGTCGATGCCGTCCAGGAACGTGCGCACTTTGTCCAGTTCGTAGTAGCTGCCGAAATAGGCGGGATAGGCTTTCTTGACCTTTACGCAGCAGGAATCCAGAACATCTTCGGGATCTGCTATTCCTATTGATTCCAGTTCACCGACGGCCATCTGGATGAAATCTGCGTCGGACATTTGCCACAACTCGTCGCCTTCGCAGCAGAAATACTCCATACCAATCCACATCGTATGCTCATAGTCTTTCACCATATAGGGCGACCAGTTATTGAAAATTTGCAGCCTGCCCACTTTCACATCACGTTCCTGAACATAGATCCAGGTGTCTGGCACGCGTCCGTCGAAAGTCTTGACCGGGGTCTGATTCTTTATCTTCAGCTTGCGTACGCATACGCCTACGGTTATGAAGTCCCGATATGGCAGGTCACGGGCTATGCGTGCGACGTCTTCGGGAATGTCAATGCCGCGTAGTGCAGCCACAAGGTCCTTGACGGGCATTGAAGACAGAAGTTCATCGCATTCCTCCCTGGTCAGCGTGCCGTCTGCAGCGCGCCAGTCCACGCTTGTCACGCGGCCGCCGGTCACATTGATAGCCACTGCCTCAGCTTCCTTGCGGATTGTCCCGCCCTTTGCCTCTACGTCGCCGGCTACTGTCTCCCAAAGTTGTCCCGGCCCGTACTTTGGATAGATGAACTGCTCTATGAGCGAAGTCTCCACCTTGTCGCCTTGCGCTGCCTTGCGTCCAAGGGCCTTGTTGAACATATCTTTGATGACTGCCGCTATCGAGATGCCTTTAACTCGCTGGCTGCCCCAGTCGGCTCCCAGCTGCGAGGGGTGGACTCCCCATACTTTCTCAGTATAGTCTTCGAAGAACATACTGTAGAGCGGCTTGCCGAAACGGTTTATGTAGAAATTCTCGAGGGATGTCTCCGGACGTTTGTGGATCAGTGCGGCAAGGTAGCCCGCACCGGCTTTTACTGTTCTGCCCAACCCCATGTTTACGAATGTGTTTTTTGATAATGAGATAGGGTAGTCGAAAAACTTGCGCAGGAAAAAGATGCGGCTTACACGGTGACGCAGCAGAATGACACGGTCTTCAATCTCCGGGTCAGGTCCGCCGGGCGCAAGAGGCTTGTCATCCAGGCCCAGCAGGATGTCATCCTTGGAGCGGGATCCCTGAAGCGGCATCATACGAGTCCACCAGTCCATAATCTCCTGATTCTTTGAGAAAAACCGGTGACCGCCTATATCCATACGGTTGCCATTGTACTGAACAGTACGGGAAATGCCGCCTACAGTATCAGAGGCTTCAAGCACTACAGGCATTATATCGGTCTTGTCAAGCAGTTCGCTTGCTGCGGTAAGGCCGGCCGGACCGGCCCCGATGATGACGGCTTTCTTCATTATGCTGGCTTTTTATTGAACAGGATAAACTTGCGTGCAAAGAAGTTCCAGAAGAACACTATAGCCGTGGATATGATCTTCGACAACATATAATGAAGATGGAGTTTGTCGGTGCCTATCCACATTATCAGTTCGTTGAGACCCAGCCCGACTACCCCGATCAATGCAAAAACCGCGAATTCGGCCCAGCGGTTTTCAAGTGTACGGCCCGAAAATACCCACGCGGTACTGAGCAGATAGTTGCAGGTCAGTCCGACTACGAAAGCTATGCCTGCCGACAGCAGGTAGTGGAGTCCGAATACTTCAGTGAGAAGCCACAGACTGCCATAGTCGACGACAAAAGCCAGTCCGCCTACGAATGCATAGCGGACAAGTTGTGTCAGCGTACCGGAGGCACGGCCTGTGAACAGATTATGAAGGAATTCTTTCAAAACTCGCCTGCTACTCGTTCGGAAAATTGAAGTAAGTGTCGGGATAGGGCTCGTCTGCAAGGATGAAGTGCCACCACTCGGTGGTCAGAGGCCTGAATCCCGCATT
>JAGBQS010000279.1 GCA_017632695.1 Bacteroidales bacterium | reverse complement strand
TGGGAGCCAGGAAGGCGATGTGGTTGGAATGTCCCAGATATTCCTGCGTAATTTGCAGTTCGGCCATCAGTCTGGTATTTGGCATGGCGTAGAACAGGGGCGAAATGGGTTCGCGCGGCTGGAAGTCGATGGGACCGTTCTTGATCTGTATGATTACGTTATCGTCAAATTGTCCGTCCAGTCGGGCAAACTCGATATATGCCTGTTTGGCTCTGTCCGGATCGCTCGGACTGTAAACAAACGATCGCCAGATAACTACGCCCTTGTGCGGCTTCAGCGCTTTGGCCAGCATGTTGGCGCCTTCGGCATGTGTGCGGTTATAGTCGCACGGTCCGGGCTGTCCCTCGCTGTTTGCCTTGACCAGGAAACCGCCAAAGTCGGGAATCCGCTGGTAGATCTCATTGACTTTGTTTGCCCACCATGCTGCAACCTGGGGATCCAGCGGGTCGGCCGTTTCCGTTTCGTTCAGGGCCATTGGGGTGGCGAAGTTGATGGACAGATAGACCTTCAGGCCGTATGGACGCAACAGGTCGGCATAAATGGCGGTGGTGTCCAGATAGGCATCGGTCAGCATCTTCGGCGAAGCATTCACGTTGTTCAGAACGGTTCCGTTGATGCCGATGGCCTGATTCCGCTCTCCATATTTCTGTATGGTAAGCGTGTCAATCAGTCCCTGTCCCCAGAAAATGCTGTGGCCGGCATAACCGCGTTCGATGGTACCATCCGGATTGTCCCAATGGTTCAGCAGACGTAAAGACTCGAACGCCTGCGGCTTCTCTTCGGAAGAGGCGCAGGCGGTCAGAATAATCAGCAGGCTACTCAGCCATGCCGTCGATAGGAATGATCTTGCCATTTTCGTCGTATTTCAGTTCACAAACTTTCAGGCTGCGGAGCGGAGTGTAACCTTTCGACGGACCGCAATCATGATGGAACAGATACCATTTTCCTTCGTATTCAACAATGATGTGGTGGGTTGTCCAACCCAGAACAGGAGTCAGGATCTCGCCCTGATAAACAAACGGACCGTAAGGATTGTCGCTCACGGCGTAGCACAGGAAGTGGGTATCGCCGGTCGAATAGCTGAAGTAGTATTTGCCGTTGTACTTGTGCATCCACGAGGCCTCGAAGAAGTGATGCGGATCGCCGGCTTTCATCGGAGTCCCGTCCTCGTAAACAATGCGGATAGGTTTCGGATCTTCGGCAAACTGCAGCATGTCCTTGCTCAGTTTCACCACGCGCGGTGAGATGCAGGGTTCGTCGCCTTCCGGGAATCGGATATCGTTGACGGCCTCGTTCTCCTCGTTGTAACGCTGAAGCTGTCCGCCCCAGATGCCGCCGAAGTACATCAGATAGTCATCACCGTCCTTGAAGACGGCATAGTCGATGCTGTAGCTGCCGCGGATCGGATCCGGCTGCGGGATGAACGGACCTTCCGGCTTGTCGGCAATGGCTACGCCGCAACGGAAGATGCCGGTCTTGTCCTTGGCCGGGAAATACATATAGTATTTGCCGTCTTTCTCCTGTACGTCGCAATCCCAAAGCTGTTTCTTCGCCCAGGGGATATCTTCGCGCTTCAGCACAACTCCGTGGTCGGTAACGGTCCCGGTCATGGGGTCACCCTCAATCGAGAATGCGTGATAGTCCTTCATGTCGAAGTGGATGCCCCAGTCGTCTTCCGGGATACCCGAATAATAGTCATGACTGGGATAGATATAAATCTTGCCGTTGAAGATATGTACGGATGGGTCGGCCATATAGTCCGCTGGCCATAAATAACGTTTGGTTGCCATATCAGTAGATATTAGTAGTTAGTAGGATGTATTGTAATAACGTTTGGTCTTATGAATTAGTGTGCAGTCATCGTATATTTCTGCATTACGGGCTTCAGCCGGTAGTTGCGGTCGAAGAGCAACGGGTAGTTGGTACGTCCTGGCATCGGCCAGTCGTTGAGCCACGATTGCTGGTCGCACAGACCCCACATGCACACGCGGCGGAAGTGCTCGTGATATTTCAGGGCCAGGTCGAACATACCCTGAACGCGGCTGTTCCATACCTGAAGCGAGTCGGCAGGCATACCGTTGACATATGGGTTCATGCGCTGTTCGTATTCAAATCGTTCTTCAACAGCCGCATTTTCGTTGCCGTTCTCGAAGACGTTCGGCAAAGCATTGATGTCGAGTTCGGTGAACATGACATCGATGCCGGTCCCGATGTAGGCCTGAATGGTCTGCTCCATGTCGTTCATGTCGGGATAGTCCATGCCTGCGTGAGCCTGAATACCGATGGCGTCAATGTGAAGACCTTTCTCCTGCAGCTGGCCGATAAGTTTGACGTATGCCTCGCGTTTGCCGGGCTTGGCCATGCTGTAGTCGTTCAGGTAAAGTTCGGCATCGGGATCGGCGGCATGTGCACACTCGAAAGCAAAAGGAATGAATTCTTCGCCCAGAATCTGATAAAAATAGGAATCGCGGTAGGTGCCGTCGTCCATGATTGCCTCGTTCACCACATCCCATCCCCTGACACGTCCCTTATACCGGGTTACAATGGTCGTGATGTGATCCCTGATGCGCTGCTTCAGCACGTCGGCCGATACCAGATTGCCTTTCTCATCATGGAAGAACCAGGGTGCACACTGGCTGTGCCAAAGCAGGCAATGACCGATGATGACCATGTTGTTCTTTTCGCCGAACTGAACGAACTGGTCGGCATCATCCCAGAAATACTCGTTTTCCAGCGGATGAATCTTCTCGCATTTCATGCAGTTTTCGGCTACGATGCTGTTGAAGTGGCGGACAATCAGGCTGTCGGCCACGACGTCGCGTCCGGAACTCTGGTCAACATTGATGGCACAACCCATCAGGAACTTGCCGTCGAAAGCTTCTTTCAATGTTTTTTCCGCTGGCTGCGGGGTACTGCACGCTGATGTGAGCAGTAAGGCAGCAGCCAGGATGATGTATTGAAAAGTGAATCTCTGTTTACGCATTTCTTTTTTCAATTTCACGATTAATCTGGTCAATCTTCTCGTCGGTCAGCTCATACTTCGAGATGATGAACATAGCCAGCAGCAGCAGAGCGGCAGGAATGATACATACCAACCACAGGATGCCCTCCTCGGCTTCAGGAGTCTGGTCGATGACTTCCGGGTTGTAGGCAACATAAGCCAGGATGGCGGGAGCTACCACGCTGCCCAGTGTCATGCCAGCCTTGAAGAAGATTCCGGTCAGGGCATTGACGATGCCGGCAATACGCTTGCCGCTCACATACTCGCCGTACGAGATGACTTCAGGAACCAGTGCCCACATATAACCGGTGGCAACAATGACACCCGTCGATTTTACGAACTGAGCAATATAGACGAGGTTCATGCTCGGATTCTCCATCTTGGCAACCGCATACAGGAAAGCCATGCCGATGATGGCGATGCTGAGGAAGATGTAGAACATGTTCTTTTTGCCAACCAGCTTCTTGATGATAGGAACCAGAGGCATGAAGATGAACGAAGGTGCAGATCCCAATCCCATGAAAATAGAGAGCTGGTCAGGCGATCCGTGCATGTTGCTGTTGATGAAGTATGCTCCGGCTGCGTTGCCAATCGACATCATGGCAAAGGCCGTGATGAAGAAGAAGGCGATGACGCGCAGCGGACGGTTCGTAAAGAACGCCATCCAAAGGTCGCTGATCTTTACGTTGGCAGCTTCGCTGGCATCCATTACCACCCGTTCCTTACATTGGCTGAAGCAGAAGAACAGCAGCGCGAGGCCTACCAACGCATATATGGTCATGGTGGTGAACCAGGCAGTCGGGTCTTTGGGCAGTCCCTCGCACTCCTCGCTGGTGAAGTAGGCGATGAGCAACGGCAAGCCGGATCCTACAGCCAGGCCGCCGCAGTTTGCCATGAACATACGGACGGAGGTCAGAATGGTAATTTCGTCGGTATCGCGGGTAAGCGAAGAATTCAGGGCTCCGTAAGGCACATTAATAAAGGTATAGAGCAGGGTCATTGCAATATAGGTAACGTACGCGTAAAGCAATGACGGGGCAAAGCCGTTCCAGAAACACAGGATTGCAAAGCCTGTAAGCGGAATGCCCACATATACCAGATAGGCACGGTATTTGCCCAACAGAGGTGAATGTTTGTCGATCAGGGCTCCTACAATGGGATCCCATATCACATTTGCAATATTACCTACCGTGAACATGACCGATACATCGACTGCATCCAGGCCATAGATGTCCGTGTAGAAAAACAGAAGGTACATGCACGTAGTCTGGAAAATCAGGTTCTGTGCCAAGTCACCGGAACCGAAGCCGATGCGCTGTAACCAGGAGAGTTTGTAGAATCCTTTCGATTCTTCAGATGTTGCCATTGTGTTGAATTTTAGTATTAATTTATCAAATTGTGGCACAAAGTTGATAATTTTATTGCCAGCAGCCAAAATTTTTTGTTACAAAAACTATTGAAAATATTACAAGATTGGGAAAACGGGTCCGTTTGTTTCATTTCCTTTTATCTATGTATTATTTTCAGTTTCTGAACGCGTTTTCCGAACCGAAAAGGTGTTGCGGCTGATAGCCTCCGAAGTCGATGACAATCTTTTCGAGTACCATGCCCGGTTCAATCGGACGGATGGTTAACCGGTGAACGGACTTGCTGCCGTCGGCTTTCAGCTTGACGGTTTTTTCGATGATGCGGGTGGCAACCACATCGTACATGTGCCATTGGTTTTCTTCGGTGAGATCGCCGTTGTAGTTAACCTCGACTGCTTCGCTGCCATCCAGCTGAACGGTGTAACGGTGACCTTCACGGCGCAGGAAGGGCAGGGTAGAGTTGGTAATAACGTGTACCTTCACCTCTTTTGCGTATGCCGGCAGTTCGAAGCTGTACGAGATTTCTGCTCCGTCAGTAGCTGCCGTGTAGGGCCAGAGGGCTACGCCGCTCAGCGTGCGTCCGTAGTTGGGAATGGTGAGCCATCTGGCTGCGTCCGTTCCCTTGGCTTCGTGGTAGTGTTCGGCCTCGATGCTGATGTAGCCGCCCTGCGGAGCCTGGAAGATATAGCCCGACGCTGTTCCGTCCTTTGTCTGTGTATCGGCAGGAACCTGAGGACGGACATTCTTCGGCGGGTCGTTCCAACTCTTGTAGCCGATGTGGGACTGGTCCATCAGATGGTTCCATTTGCCGCCATTGATCCGGTGATAGAAGTCGGTCAGTTCCTGATCCTTGCCGAAGCAGTAATCCACTTTCTCCTGATCACCCCGGGCCAGTGCGAAATACATCTCATACAGGTTTGCCATTGACTGGATCGGGTATAGCAGCAACTGGGCGTAACTGTCTTTCGATGCCTTTGGCAATTTCTGATACAGGTCGGCAGCATCGGCTGCAAGAGCCTTGTACTGATCGGTAACCATCTGCCATTCGCCTGTCTGCAGGTTGTAGGTCCTGGCATTCAGCATCTCGGGCGTAACACGGCCGTTGAAGGTCGTGTAGCGCGTGAGCATACGTCCCATCTGCTTGCCTAAGGCAACGCTTGCTCCGTCGCCGTCGGCACCTACGATGCCTTGGCAGAAACGGTCGGTGTGCTGTTGGATGCTGGCCGGATCGGCAAACTTCTCCGGATTCCAGGCCATGTCGAGGAACAGCTGGATCGGATATTCCATCGGTTTCAGGTCGCCTACATTCAGAATCCAAAGCTTATCGATGCCGTACTGGTAGCATAACTGCATCTGTTCCCACATGTGGGCGGCCGGAGTGACGTTGGCCCATTTGGTGTTGCGGGGTGCGCCTACATAGTCAACATGATAGTACATGCCGAAGCCGCCTTTGTGTGAAGTGGCAGGCACCCGGCGGATATTGCCCCAGTTGTCGT
>JAGBQS010000278.1 GCA_017632695.1 Bacteroidales bacterium | reverse complement strand
TGAAGTTGCAGCCATCAAATGTTCGAAGATTCATCCGGATCTGCACGACCTGAAGAAATACGGCAAAACAGTTAGCGACTTCATCACCCCCTATCACGACAGTCTGGATCTGAAGATGAACGGCATTCTGGGCTCGTGTGCCACAGATTTGCAGCGCTATCGTCCGCAAAGCCCGTTGGGCAACTTTGCCAGCGACGCTCTGCGTACCTACGGCGAGAAAGTGTACGGAAAGCCCATGGACATCGGCCTCATGAACGTTGGAGGCTTGCGCAATGACCTGTATGTCGGCGACATCAAGCTGGGCGACATCTATCGCATCTTCCCTTTCGAGAATACCGTAACCATCCTGGAAATGAAAGGCTCCGATGTAGAAAGCCTGATCCATCAGATGAGCGGCAAGCTGGAGGCTCTTTCCGGCACCCGGATAACTCTTGCAACCGATTCTTTGGGCAAGACATACGCCACTGAGATTCTGGTAGGAGGAAAAACCATCGACCCCGATCGTATTTACTATATCGCTACCATCGACTATCTGGCTGAAGGCAATGACGGGCTGACTGCCCTGACTCGTGCCAGGAAGAATGTCAACACCGGTATCCTGCTGCGTAACATGATGATCGAATACATCCAGGACCTGACAGCTAAAGGCAAGAGTGTTGAAAGCAAACTCGATGACCGCGTCATCGTAAAGAAAGCAGAATAAAACCATCTGTCATCTATTGCCGCCGGTTCCCATATGAAGATCATATCCCGTCTTTCCGTTTTATTCTACACATTATTTATAATATATAGTAACGTATCGGCCCAAAACATGCTGAACAGGACCGATACGTTGCGTATGTACCAATGGGCCGACAGCGTGATGGCGACCCTGACGCCCGATGAGCGTCTGGGGCAGCTTATCATGCCGATTGTGGACAGCAAGGACAATGAGCCCAGCCGGCAGATTGTGCGTCGCGACATCCAGCAATACCACGTAGGTGGTTTGCTGTTCTCGAAGGGAACCATTGCAACACAGGCCAAGATGACCCGCTACGGACGCAAGCTTGCCAGGAAAGCTCCGCTCTGGATTGCCCTCGACGGCGAGTGGGGATTGGCCATGCGGCTCACTGATGCCGTTAAGTATCCGCGCAACGGTGCATTGGGAACCATCCGCCCCGAAGTCCGCGATTCGTTAATGTACGAATACGGCAGGGAGGTAGCCCGCCAATGCCGGCTGATGGGCATCCAAATCAATTTTGCTCCGGTTCTCGACATCAATTCCAATCCGAACAATCCGGTAATTGGCAACCGTAGTTTCGGCTCAACCGTGTGGGATGTGATTCCGCCTGCCCTGAGCTATAGCCGCGGACTGGAGGACGGCGGCGTGATGGCCGTTGCCAAGCATTTCCCGGGACACGGCGATACCGATACCGACAGTCACAAGACCCTGCCCCGCCTGAATCACGATCTGCAACGCATGCTTTCGTTCGAATGCGAGCCTTTCCGTTATTTCTCGAAGGCAGGATTCGGAGGTATGATGATTGCCCACCTGGAAGTCCCTTCCATGGAACCCGAGGCAGGTCTTCCGTCTTCGCTCTCCAAGCCGATTGTAACCGATATACTGAAACAGCAGTTAGGCTTCCGCGGACTCGTCTTTACCGACGGTCTGGCTATGAAAGGGGTAACAAGTGTCCCTGACTATAGTGTAAAGGCGCTGCTGGCAGGCGTTGATGTCCTGCTCGATCCGGTTCCGCTGCAGACGCAATGGGCATCGCTGAAAAAAGCCGTTGCCAACGGCACGCTGCCGCAAAGCCTGATAGACGGGAAATGCAGGAAAGTACTCTGCTGGAAATATCTGCTTTGCGTCGTGCACGAAGACCGGATGCCGGCAGACAGCCTTTCGGAACGTATCAATACCGAACATGCCCGCGCATTGCTTAATGAGTTGAATGCAGAAGTGGAAAAAGCCAGGCTCGACACAACCCGGCGCATAGCGATTCCACAGCCTCAGATACTGCAGCAACAGGAAGCCGACCCGACAGAACAGGGTCTGCCTGTTCCCGATGCATTGGAGGCTATGGCAGCCGAGAACCGCAAGCAGATCCTGAACCCGAAGTTTCATCGTGTAGACAGTCTGGTACAGGATGCCCTCGACAAAGACGCTTTCCCCGGCTGCCAGATTCTGGTTGCCCATAAGGGACAGATTATCTATAACCGCGCGTTCGGATGGCTGGACTACGACCGTACGGAACCCAATTCCGTAGAGACAGTCTACGACCTGGCATCGGTCAGCAAGGTGGCCGGCACACTGCCCGCCCTGATGCTTGCCTACGATGAATGCAACCTGAAGTTCTCCGACCCGATGAGCTGGCACATTCCGCAGCTGCGAAATACTGACAAAAAAAACATCACCATCCGTCAGGCACTTTATCATGAGTCGGACTTGCGCGACGGCTATTCGTTCTACGCCATGACCTTCGATACGGCTTCGTACACTAAACGCTACTACAGCGGCGTATGCAAAGCTCCGTACACCATACAACAGGATAAGAAATGCTGGTTCGACGAGAACCTGCGGTTCGATACCGCCTGGATCAGTCCTGTCCGGAACGACGTTTATTCCCTGCCGGTTGCCGATGGGATGTTTATCAAGCCGGCTTTCCGCGACAGCATCCTGAAGAAGATCATCGACCTGCCGCTCCTGAAGCCGCACAAATACCGCTACTCCGACCTGAACTTCATTCTCATCTGCGTATTGATCGAACAGGTCACACACAAGCCGCTCGACCAGTATCTGTACGAAAAGATGCCGGAATTTTACGGCGACGGCAAACTGTGCTACCATCCGTTGCAGCACGGCATTCCGCTATCCCGAATCGCACCTACCGAGAACGACCAGGCGCTGCGTCACCAGCAGCTGAGAGGCTATGTGCACGACGAAGCCGCAGCCTGGAGCGGCGGCGTGGACGGTAATGCCGGCCTTTTCGGAAGCGCCACCGACCTGTTCCCTCTCTTCCAGATGATGCTCAACAAGGGCGAATTTAACGGCAAGCGTTACATTAACGAGATTACCGTTGAACGTGTAACCACCCAGAAGTCAAATATCTCCCGCCGCGGTCTTGGCTTCGACAAGCCGGAACCGAACCGGAACAGGATCAGTCCTTGCTGCGATGAATGTTCCCTGCAAACATACGGACATACCGGATATACCGGCACCTGCGTCTGGGTTGACCCGAAAGAACAGCTGATTTTTATTTTCCTGAGCAACCGCGTCAATCCGCATCGCTGGAATACCACGCTGACCTCCGAAGGCTACCGAAGCCGTATACATTCCATGATATACGAGGCCACAAAATGACATATTATGCAAAACAGTCCCATTTTTCTGCAAATAATGCAAAAAATTGGGACTTTTATTTGCATTTTATAAAAAAAAAGCGTAATTTTGCAGCGTAATGTGTTATAGTATACATTGTGTTATTGTTATTCATTCAAACTTATAATAATAATTTATGGAAGGACTAACTTCAATGCAAATCGCCCTGATGCTGATGTTCATCGGTATGGGAACGGTATTCATTATTCTTCTGCTGATCATCAATCTGTCCAAGCTGATGATCATGGTAATCAACAAGGTTGCCCCCGAAGAAGCGCCTGTCGAGAAAAAGATTGCGGCCTCAGCTCCGGCTCAGGTTCCTGCCAATATTCAGGCTGCCATCAAGGCTGCCATCCAGCAGGTTGCCCCCGGCGCAGTTGTTACCAAAATAACCAAATGATAATTATTACAGTAATATAAATTCAGCTATGGCAAAAGAAGTAAAGTTTAGCTTGGTCTTCCGCGACATGTGGCAGAGTGCCGGTAAATACCAGCCTCGTGTTGACCAGCTTGTTAAGGTAGCTCCAAAAATCATCGAAATGGGCTGCTGGGATCGTGTTGAAACCAATGGTGGCGGCTTCGAGCAGGTGAACCTGCTTTACGGCGAGAACCCCAACAAATCGGTTCGCGCCTGGACTAAGCCTTTCCACGAGGCAGGTATTCAGACCCACATGCTCGACCGTGCCCTGAACGGTCTGCGTATGTTCCCATGCTCCAAGGATCTTCGCAAGCTCTTTTACAAGGTTAAGAAAGCACAGGGTACCGATATCACCCGCATCTTCTGCGGTCTGAACGATGCCCGTAACGTGATTCCTTCCATCCAGTATGCCAAGGAAGCCGGCATGATTGCACAGGCTTCACTCTGCATCACGTTCTCTCCTATCCATACGGTCGAATACTACGTCAACCTGGCCAAGAAGTTCATCGAGGCCGGTGCCGACGAAATCTGTCTGAAGGACATGGCCGGTATCGGTCGTCCTGAAAGCCTCGGAAAGATCGTTAAGGGAATCAAGGAATACAAGAAAGATATCGTCATCCAATATCACTCTCATGCAGGTCCCGGTTTCAACGTAGCTTCCATTCTTGAAGTCTGCAAGAACGGCTGCGACTATGTTGACTGCGGTATGTCGCCTCTTTCGTGGGGTACCGGTCACGCCGACATCATCACGGTTCAGGAAATGCTGAAGGATGCCGGTTTCAAGGTTAAGGAAATCAACATGGCTGCCTACATGGAAGTTCGCACCCAGATTCAGGAGATGATGGATGACTTCCTGGGCTATTATATTCCGGAACTCAACCACCTGAACAACTCTCTGCTGGTTAAGCCGGGTCTGCCGGGCGGTATGATGGGCTCGCTCATGACCGACCTCGAGGAGAACCTCGAAGGTCTGAACCGCTGGAAGGAAAAGAACAACCAGCCTAAACTCACCACCGACCAGCTTCTCATCAAGCTCTTCGACGAAGTGGCATACGTTTGGCCAAAGGTCGGCTATCCCTGTCTCGTTACCCCATTCAGCCAGTATGTAAAGAATCTGGCCCTGATGAACGTTATGCAGATGGAGAAAGGCAAGGAACGCTGGAGCCTTATTGCCGACAATATCTGGGATATGATTCTCGGCAAGTCAGGCCAGCTGCCTGGTCCGGTTGCTCCTGAACTGGTTGAGCTGGCCAAGAGCCAGGGCCGTGAGTTCGAGACACAGGATCCACAGTCGTACTTCCCGGACAATCTGGACGAGTTCCGCGCCAAGATGAAGGAGAACGGCTGGGAGCTCGGCGAGGACGACGAGGAACTGTTCGAATACGCCATGCACCCATCGCAGTACGAAGCCTACAAGAGCGGTCAGGCCAAGGCTGAGTTCGAGGCCGATCTCGCCAAGCGCAAGGCTGCCAAGAATGCTCCTAAGGGCGAAATCAAGGCTCAGGACCTGAAGGTAACCGTCGACGGACAGACCTATACCGTAAGCATCGCACCAAACGACGGTTCTGCTCCTGCTGCGCAGGCTGCCGCTGCTCCTGTTGCTGCCGGTGAGGGCGCCGACGTGCTGGCTCCGCTGGAGGGCAAGTTCTTCCTGGTAAAGAGCGCTTCGGAAACTCCTGTCAAGGTTGGCGATATGGTGAAGAAGGGTCAGACCATCGGCTACATTGAGGCCATGAAGACCTACAACGCAGTTGCTGCCGATGTTGACGGACAGATTACCGCCATCCTGGCCAACCCCGGAGACAAGGTATTCGAGGATGATCCGATTTTCAAAATAAAATAATTTTGAAAAAGTTATTAGTTATTAGTTAATAGTTAGGGCATGGATGAAACGATATTGCAAACAAAGTGCGACAACTTTGCTGTCAGAATCTATAAATTAGACCAATATCTGAAAGAAAAGAATGAGTACTCCATTAGCAATCAGATTCTTCGCTCTGGCACTTCGATTGGTGCAAATGTAGCAGAAAGCCCTAATGCTGAATCTAAAGAAGACTTCATACACAAAATCGCCATTGCACGCAAAGAGGCAAATGAAACGCAATATTGGCTACGCCTACTGCACAATGTTTCTTTGATTGATGATAATTGTTTCAAGTCGATGAAAAACGACTGTACGGAACTTCAGAAAATCATGGCGGCAACCATCCGAAGTCTCGTGACGAAGCGAAATGACGAAATTGGCTAATAACTAATAAATAATAACTAATAACTTAAATTTTTCCAAAAATGGACATAAGTACAATTTTTGAAAAATTATATGAGATGACGGCGTTCAGCAACATTGCTGCTGAACCCGCCTACCTCATCATGTATGCGCTCGGCTTCCTGTTCCTGTATCTGGGTATCGCCAAGCACTACGAGCCGTTGCTGCTCATCCCGATTGCCATCGGCATCCTGCTGGCCAACTTCCCAGGCGGCGAAATGGGCGTGTTCGGCGCCGACGGCGACGGTATGGTTCACTTCATGAAGGACGGTGTGATGGTCAGCAAGCCCGTGTTCGAGATGAGTTTGCCGGAAATCGCACACGAGATGGGTCTGATGAACATGATTTACTACTGGCTCATCAAGACCGGCTTCATTCCTCCGGTAATCTTCATGGGTGTTGGTGCCATGACCGACTTCGGCCCGATGCTCCGCAACCTGAAGCTCGCCATCTTCGGTGCAGCTGCCCAGTTGGGTATCTTCAGTGTGATTCTGGTGGCTGTCGGTTCCGGTATGTTTACCCCTAAGGAGGCCGGTGCTCTCGGCATCATCGGTGGCGCCGACGGTCCTACGGCCATCTATACCACCATCAAACTGGCTCCTCACCTGCTCGGCCCTATTGCCATTGCTGCCTACAGCTACATGGCCTTGGTTCCAGTCATCATTCCTTTTGTAGTAAAGCTTTGCTGCACCAAGAAGGAACTGGAGATCAACATGAAGGAGCAGGACAAGCTCTATCCGAATACACTTCAGATCAAGAACATGCGCGTTGCCAAGATCATCTTCCCGATCTTCGTAACCGTACTGGTAGCCATCATCGTTCCATCGGCCGTATCGCTTATCGGTATGCTGATGTTCGGCAACCTGATCAAGGAAATAGGTTCTGATACTTCGCGTATTGCCGAGACTGCTTCCGGTGCCCTGATGAACATTGCCACCATCTTCCTGGGCCTGTCGGTGGGTGCCACCATGACGGTCGAATCGTTCCTGAACTGGCAGACTATCGGCATCGTAGCCGGCGGTTTCTGTGCCTTTGCCGTTTCGATTGCCGGCGGCATCCTGCTTGTCAAGCTGTTCAACGTGTTCTCCAAGAAGAAGATCAACCCGCTGGTTGGTGCCTGCGGATTGTCGGCCGTTCCTATGGCCAGCCGTGTGGCTAACGAGATTGCCACCAAGATCAATCCAAAGAACAACATTCTGAACTACTGTATGTCGGCCAACATTTCAGGCGTTATCGGTTCGGCTGTTGCAGCCGGCGTTCTGATTGCTTTCCTCCGGTAACCGGGGGAACAGACTCAGGCACACAAGAGCAACACACTTAACCTATTATAGCATGAACAAGTTTTCTATACTATCATTACTGCTGTGGACGCTCTCCACAGCAGTTTTTTCTCAAAGTTCGTACAACTTGGAGAAAATGTCAAGAGAATCTCTTGACCGCGGTCTGATTGCCATGCGTCAGACGGAAGACACTGTGTCGGTAACCTGGAGACTGCTGCGCGAAGATCCGGATGACGTGCTGTTCGATGTCTATGTTGACAGCCAGTGCCTGATACAGAATACCCGATACACATACCTGAAAACCGCTTGCAGCCTTGACTTCTCAAAACCTCATACCTTTCAGGTCAAGGCGCATGCCGGTAAGAAACAAGCTGTAGAAAGCCTGCTGCGCGAAGCTTCATATGTCTTGCCTGCCAATGCCCCCATCGGCTATCTGGACATTCCTTTGGACAGGCCGGAAGACGGATGGTTCGACTTCAACACATCGTACAGCTACACGCCCAACGACTGTTCGGTGGGCGATGTGGACGGCGACGGACAGTTGGAACTCATCGTCAAATGGGATCCTTCCAACTCGCACGATAATTCGCACAACGGATACACCGGCAATGTCTATATCGATTGTTATGAGATTACCGGCCCAAGCGGTCTGAAATGGAGAATTGATCTGGGTCCCAATATCCGTGCCGGAGCCCACTACACACAGTTTATGGTCTATGATCTGGACGGCGACGGCAAGGCAGAGATTGTTATGAAGACTGCCGACGGAACCATCGACGGACAAGGACACGTGATTGGCGATTCCGCGGCCTTCTGGGTAAATGAGAACGGCCATATCCTGGACGGACCGGAACTGCTGACCGTCTTCAGCGGTGAAACGGGTCAGGCTCTCTTTACTACCGACTACGT
Organism: Bacteroidales bacterium; assembly: GCA_017632695.1. Classification (GTDB taxonomy): domain Bacteria; phylum Bacteroidota; class Bacteroidia; order Bacteroidales; family UBA3663; genus Liminaster. The sequence goes on along the minus strand of JAGBQS010000278.1, from coordinate 480 downwards.
GCCTGGTCGCGGAGAACCCGGCCTGTGGGGCGACCGGAAGGGCAACCGCAGCGAACGCTACCTGGCCGGAGTGGGCTACTTCGGCAACGAACGTAACGGACAGCTGCTGCCCTCGGTGGTCATGTGCCGCGGATACTACACCCGCGCCACACTGGTTGCCTGGGACTGGGACGGAAAGGAACTGAAGCAACGCTGGTTCTTTGACAGTTTTGCCGACGGCTGGAGCGACTATAGCGGACAGGGCAATCACTCGCTGCATGTCATCGATGTGGATGCCGATGGTCTGGACGAGGTCATCTACGGCTCCTGTACCATCGACCATAACGGACAAGGCCTCTATTCCACCAAACTCGGACACGGCGATGCCATGCACGTCTCATGTTTCCTGCCCGACGATGACCGCATCATGCTGTGGCAATGCCACGAAGTGAAGGGTACCGGGTCTACCTACCGCGATGCCCGTACGGGTGAGATTCTTTT